>CAZIVN010000013.1:0-19710 GCA_964542685.1 uncultured Halobacteriales archaeon | reverse complement strand
TACGGCCCGCCGGGCGCGTTCGGATTCATGTTCGTCTCGATCGCTGTCGGGATGGTCGTGATCGGCCGCCTCCAGCGGCGCGCCTGGAAGGTCGCCGGTCGGGAGGCGGGCCTCGAACCGGACGGGAGCCTCATCGGGACTCCGGACCTGGAGGGGACGATTCGCGGCCGAACGGTCCGACTCGACACGTACTCCGTCAGCAAGGGCGGCGGTGGCGAGGGTGGGAGCAGCTCCCAGACGTACACGCTCGTGGAGGCCGACCTCGCACAACCGGTCGAACGGGGCTTCTTCCTCGGCGTCGAGGACGGCCCCCAGAACAGCGCCGAGAGCGACCTGCCGGGCGGAATGCGCATGCACCAGGTCGCCGGCGAGTACTACGTCATGGGCGACGTCTCTGAGGAAGCCGCGAGCCGACTGTTCACGAACGAGGTCCGGGACGCCTTCCGGGGAGGCGCGGGCGGCGTCGTCGTCGGCGACCCGACGGACGTCATCATGTCCGCCGCGCCGGACGACGGGGGGTTCCTCGTGAACAGCATCGCGGACCTCGCGGAGAGCAAGATCCGGGACACGGAGGGGTTCTCCGAGACGACCGTGGCCCACACCAGGAAGGGACTGGTGCTCGACCCCGAGAAGATGGAAGCACAGATCGACGCCGCCGTGGCCGTCGCCGAGGCGTACGAGACGACGGACACGCGACCCGGTGTCGGTCAGCGACCGGCCGACGGGGCGTCGTCGGGGTCGGCCGACGGTCGGCAGCGTCGATAGCGCGACGCCAGTCGGGCGGACCGACACCCGGGCGTCGCTACGTCCCGCGCTCCGACTCCGGAACGTCGACGACGGCACCGAAGCCGCGCAGCGTCCCGTCGGTGTCGACGCTCGCGGAAACCGTCAGTTCCGTCCTGAACCGGCTCCCGTCCTTCCGCACCAGTTCGCCGTCGTAGTCCGTGGTTCCCGTCTCCCACGCCCTGTCGAGCAGCCGTTCGGGGTCGGTCGACCGGCAGTCCGCCGGTGGGAACACTGCGGACAGGTGTTTTCCGAGTGCTTCCTCGTCGTCGTACCCGTGGAGTCGCCGCGCGTCGCCGGTCCAGCGGGTGATGTACCCCTCGTGGTCGAGGGTGTAGAACGCGCAGTCGTCGATGGCGTCGGCCAGGAGTTCGACTGCCGGTCCCGGTTCGGCCGACCCGACGCGTTCCTCGGTCAGGTCCTTCGCCGTACAGACGATGGCGTCCTCGGCGGTGTGGGTGAGGCGGTGGTCGGTCACGAGCTGGGTTCCCGCTTTCGTCGACCGGACGGTTTCGCCGGACCAGTGTCCCGTCTCGACGACCGACGGGAGGATGTGGTTCTCGAGGCGGCTGGCCTCCTCGTCCCGGTAGAGGACGGACCAATCCGACCCGTGCAGTTCGTCGGGGTCGTACCCGAACAGGTCGGCGAACGCGGGATTCACGAACGAGAAGGTGCCGTCCGGTTCGACGAGACTCAGTCCTTCGTCGGCCGTCTCCAGAGCGCGCTCGCGGAGTTTGGTCCGGCGGAGCGCCCGGTACCGTTCGACCGCGTTCGCGATCCGGTTCGCCAGAATCTCGTACTGGTCCGTGCCGCTTTGCTTTTGCAGGTAGTCGGTCACGCCCGCGCTGATGGCTCGACTCGCGATTGCTTCGCTCCCCTTCCCGGTGAACAGGACGAACGGCAGGTCCCGATACTCCGCTCGGACGGCTTCGAGCAGCTCCAGGCCGTCCATCGTCGGCATCTGGTAGTCCGAAACGATACAGTCGAACGTCGTCTCCTCGATCAGGTCAAGCGCCTCGGTGGCCCCCGATGCGGTCTCCACGTCGAACCGGTCGTCCGCCCGTTCGACGAACGTCGCGGTCAAGTCTGCGAGTTTCGGTTCGTCGTCGACGTGGAGAACGCGAATCCGGTTGGATCGGTGAGCCATCGTCGGTGTCCAGGGCCCCAACGTACGGTGCACCGAAATATAACGGTTATCCTTGCCGGCAACTGCTTCGCCCCCGTCGCGGCCCGGTCGGCCGGCGCTTCCGGTCGGACGCCGGCAGTGAGCCGGTACGGTGCCGGTTCTCACCGGTAATTGATGAAACTAAACCGTATCAGTCCGCGTCGCCGTTCCGGTAGGCGTCGATCCCTGCCTCGATGCGGTCGAACCCGGTTTCCAGGCGCTCCAAGGATCGGGCGAACGAGAGTCTGAGCCGTTCCTCGCCGCCGGCGCGGAACCCGCTGCCCGGCGCCAGGACGACGCCGTGCTCCCGGAGCAGGTACTTCGCGAACGGCAGGGCGTCGGCGTCGACGTTCGGGTCGAGGAAGGCGTAGAACGCACCTTCCGGACGGGGCGCCGAGAGGCCGTCGACGTCGGCGATCCGGTCGACGACGTAGTCCCGCCGGCGCTCGAAGGCGTCGTACATCTCCTCGAACGGCGCCTGTGGCCCAGTCAGCGCCGCGACGGCGGCCGCCTGTGCGACGCTGGAGGCACAGGCAGTCGTCGACTCGTGGATCGCGACGACGTCGTCGACGACGTCCCGGGGGCCCGCGAGCCACCCGAGTCGCCACCCCGTCATCGCGTAGGCCTTCGAACAGGAGCCGACCGTGAGGACGTGATCGGGGTAGCCGGTCAGGTCGGCGACGCCCCGCGGGTCGCGGTCGTAGGTCAGCGCGGCGTACACCTCGTCTGCGATCACGTACGCGTCGTGGTCGCGGGCGGCCGCGACGACCGCACGGAGCGCCCCGGGATCGTACACGCGACCCGTCGGGTTCGACGGCGTCGTGAGGACGACCGCGGCGGTGTCGGTGCTCATCCGCTCGACGAGGCGGTCCGGGTCGAGGTCGAAGCCGTCTTCGGCCGGCATCGGCACCGCGACGCCCTCGGCGTCGGCGAGGCGGGCCTGGGTGCCGTAGTTCGGCCAGGCCGGCGATGGGTACAGCACCTCGTCGCCGGGCGACGCCGTCGCGAGGATCGCGAGGTGGAGCGCCTCCATCCCCCCGACGGTGACGACGATCTCCCCGGGATCGTACTCGACGCCGTAGGTGGTCGCCATCGCGTCGGCGATGGCCCGGCGACACTCCGGCGTGCCGGCGTTCGAGGTGTAGTGCGTCGCGCCGTCGCGCGCGGCCGCCGCCGCGGCGTCGACGACGTGGTCCGGCGTGTCGAAGTCCGGTTCGCCCACCTCCAGGCGCACCAGGTCGCGGTCGTCCGGTTGGTGCTCGGCGAGGTCGTACATCACCCTGATCGCCGACCGGTCGGCCCCCCGGACGCGCGCGGCGAGTTCGTGCATACGCCACGGTCGGGGTACGACGGCAAACCGGTTTGGGGACCGGCGAGGCTCGTGGGTGCCGGTCCACCGGGCGCCCAATGGTATAACCGCCCCCGGCGCCAACCGACGCACATGGTAGAGGTCACGTACTACTGCCCGTACTGCGACGCGCTCACGTCGCTGGACCGGGACCCGTACATGGACGACAAGTGCGTCACGCGAGAGCCACTCGCCGAGTGGGAGTACGCGAGTACCACCGACGACTACGAGGGCGCCGACGGCGTGGAGTTCGTCTGTCTCGGCGACGCCGACGAGGACGAGGGCTGTGGTCGCACGTTCTACCTCAGTTTCGTCAAGTTCGAGGCGGGCACCCCGGTCGACCACCGTGTCCCGAACCAGGATCCACCGCGGTTCGACTTCGAAACATGACCGTCGACGAGGCACTCGAGGACCAGCGAGAACTGATCGAACTCGCCCGCGAGGCCGGATGGGACGTCACCGACGTCGAACTGTCGGTGTACGACAGTCCGTGGGAGGACGACGACGCACCGGAGGCGACGGTGAAACTGACCGTCCGGCGGGCCTACGGCGACGACGGAGACGACGGGGACGACGAGAGCCCGTACCGCGTGAACTGATCGGGTCCTCGCGACACACCACCCCACTATCCGAAGCCGTCGCATTCAAGGACTCCCTCGACGACTGCCGACTGAATGACGTACGACGCGGTGCTGTTCGACCACGACGGCGTGCTCACGACGCCGACCGATCGGGACGTCCTGCGGAGGGCCGCACGGAGCGCCTTCGAGGCCTTCGACGTCGACTCGCCGCCGGAGGCGTACGTCGAGGACCTCATCGCGGGCGTCGACCCGGAGTGGCTCGAACGGGTGTGTGCGGAGTTCGACCTGGACCCCGAGGCGTTCTGGCGACGACGCGACGAGGCGGCGGCACGCGTCCAGCGTGGCGAGGTGCGAGCGGGCCGAAAACGACAGTACGACGACGTAGCGGCGCTCGCGTCCCTCTCCGTTCCGCTCGGTATCGTCAGTTCGAACCAGCACGAGACCATCGAGTTCGTCCTCGAGTGGTTCGACTGGCCGGCGTTCTTCGACACCTACTACGGCCGTGAACCGACCGTTCGGAGTCTGGACCGGAAAAAGCCCGCCACGTACTACCTCGACCGGGCACTCTCGGACCTGGACGTGACGGATGCGCTGTTCGTCGGCGACAGCACGAGCGACGTCGTCGCGGCGGATGCGGCCGGTCTCGATTCGGCGTTGCTCGTCAGGGAGGGCGCCGAGGCACCGACGCCGCCCCTCGACCCCACGTACCGCGTCGCGACGCTCCACGACCTCGTGGACATCGTGGGAGACGCCGCCGGCACGTCCGACTGACCCGTCGGGAACCGCCGTTCTCAGGGGAGGACACGGAGGTAGGGACGAAAGGGGAGATGGGAAAGGATGGAGCACCCACCGGGGCTCCACTGGACAGACACTCGGATCCGTCTCCGGTCGCTGGCCACAGCTATCGCCCCCACGCTGGCATTCGTGGGCGAACGACGGGACGCCGACTGACACGCGGCCCGTCGTTGGAACCCCGGTGGCACCTACTTGTTGGCTATCTTAATTAATTGTTGCGGCCATATGTGGTGATGCGGTTAAGTTTCGAAAGTGAATGGCGGAGATACTGGTGCAGATCTAACGAACAGGGTCGTTTGCGGGCTCCTCGAGGCCGACGCCGACGGACCAGTCCGTCCCGTCCTGGCGGGCCCTCGGGTCGACGAGCGCGCCCCGGACGACGGGCCCGACGTCGTCGTCGGCTGCGCCCCCCGAGAACGTCCCCGAGAGGCGGAGGCGGCCGCCCCGGCGTACGACCGTCGCGTCGTTGTCGACCGGGAGGACGCGCCGGACGTCCCGCTGGTAGTCCAGTTCGTCGAGGTAGTCGACGAGGAGGCCGAGCGGGTCGCCGGCCGTCGCCGCACAGTCGTACCGCCGATCGTCCGTCGTCTCCGACCGGCCGTGGTACGTCGCGACGACGCCGTCGGCGACGGCCGCCAGGGCGGTTCCCAGGGAGGCGGCCGTCGCCTCGATCCTCGTCCGTCCGGCCACGTCCCGCACGCGGTACTCCGTCATTCGGGTCGTCCCCGCGTAGGGACCCGGCGTGGAAAAGTCCGCGGGGAGCCCCGGGCACAGGGGCCCACGCTGCATCCGAGGGACCGATCGTGTGACGCTCTCCCGAGGACAGGCCGGTGCGCTTATAATCCGCACCGTGTTACTATCCCTCAGTGAGCGTCAACGTAGACTTGCGAGTGTTCCCCTCCGGCAGCGACGAGTACGTGGAGGCCGCCTGGGAACTGAAGGAGCAGATTCGCAAGGAAGAGGGGGTACTCAAGCAGCGAAAGGACTTCTTTACCGACGCCTACCGCCGCTCGACGGTCCACGCACACGTCGCCGGAGAGGAACTGGTCGCCTTCGCCGCCACCAGACGCGACGGCTACATCCTCTTCCTGGCGGTCGACCCCGAGTTCCGCGGCGAGGGGCTCGCGAAACACCTCGTCGCCACCGTCGCCGAGGAACACCGGACCGTGACCTGTCACGCACGGACGACCAACGACAACGCCCTCCGGTTCTACGAACACCTCGGGTTCGACATCAAGCGCCGCATCGACAACTACTACGAGGACGGCGGCGACGCCTACTACCTCAAACTGGGCGACAACGCGGGCATTGCCAGCCGTCTCTCGGAGTTCCTCCGACGGTAGGGCGGTCGGCGAGACGACCGTCATCTTGAAGCGACGAGCCGTCTCACTGGAGGTATGACTGACCGAACGGTCCACCTCCCGGTCGCCGCACAACCGAGCGTCGAGACGTTCGTCGAGCAGGCGGAACGCGCCGAGGAACTGGGTTACGAACGTGCGTGGCTCCCGGAGACCTGGGGACGGGATGCCGTCACGACGCTGACCCGGATGGCGACGGAGACCGACGAGATCGGGATCGGTAGCTCCATCGTCAACACCTACTCGCGCTCGCCGGCACTCCTCGGACAGACCGCGGCGACGCTCCAGGAGGTCTCCGACGGCCGGTTCCGACTCGGTCTCGGCCCGTCCGGGCCCGCGGTTATCGAGGGCTGGCACGGGATCGACTTCGGCAATCCGCTCCGCCGGACCCGCGAGTACGTCGACATCGTCGAGACCGTCCTGGCCGGCGAGCAACTGGACTACGACGGCGAGTACTTCACGCTCGGCGGCTTCCGACTGCGCTGTGATCCGCCGGAGACCCCACCGCCGGTCGACGCCGCCGGGATGGGGCCCAAGGCCGTCGAACTGGCCGGGCGATTCGCCGACGGCTGGCACGCCATCCTCTTTACTCCCGAGACGATGGCTGACCGACTGGAAGACTTCCGCCGCGGCGTCGACCTGGGCGACCGCGACCGCTCGACCCAGCGCGTGACGCTGGCGCTGACCTGCTGTGCCCTGGCGGACGGCGAGCGCGCTCGCGACCTCGCCAAGCGCCACGCCGCCTTCTACGTCGGCGCGATGGGAACGTACTACCGGGAGTCGCTGGCCCGCCAGGGCTACGAGGCGGAAGCCGAAGCCATCGCCGCGAAGTGGATGAGCGGCGACCGCGAGGGCGCACTCGACGTGATGACCGAGGAGATGGTCGACTCGCTGATGGCCTGCGGGACGCCCGACAGGGCGAGAGCGGAACTGGAGAAGTTCCTCGACGTCGACGGCGTCGACGCGGTCGGCATCGGGTTCCCGCGCGGCGCGACGCCCGAGGAGATCGAGGCCACGATGGACGCACTCGCACCCTGATACCACCGGACAGAACTATCCGAACGCGCTCGCCGGCCGTCGGCGAGCGCGTTCGTATCGACTTCTGTCCGGCAGTATGAGTCGCCTCGTCCGGAGGCCGGGCTCCCCGCGAGCCGGAACTGTTATTCTGTTCCGACCGACAGGGACTGTATCCCCCGGGTGCGTGAGAGTGTGTGACAGTAGCACCGTCACCGTACGTGGTCCTGTTGCTCGCGACGGCAGCCGTGCAGTTCGGGACCGCCGTCTACTCCCTGCGACAGCGTCCGAGGCCCGGGGCCGTCCCGTTCGCGCTGCTGGTTACGGCGGCCGGGCTCTGGGCCGGCGCGAAGGGGATCGGACTCTCGCTGCCTCCGGACCCGTCGCTGTTGCTCCTCGCCGAGAAGACCACTGTCGTGGGCGTCGTCGTGATTCCGCTGGCCTGGTTCGTGTTCACGCTGGAGTACACCGGCCGACCGTACCTGCTCACGAAGGCCCGACTGGTCGCGCTCGCGGCCGTGCCGGCGGCGGTGCTGGCGACGACCTGGCTGTTCCCCGGCGTCACTCTCACGTGGCAGTCGGTCGAACCCGCCGCGACCGGCCCGGTTCGCGTCTTCGGCGTCGAGACCGCGTCGATCACTCCCGTCGCGGTGACGCAAGGACCGCTGTACTACGTGTTTCTCGCGTACTCCTACGCCCTGGTGTTCGCCGGGGTGGTCATCACCTTCGAGTTCGTCGTCCGGTACGACCAGCTGTACACCGAGCAGGTGGTCTCCACGGTCATGGGAATCCTGGTCCCGCTCCTGGGGTCGCTGCTGGCCGAGACGGGGGCGGCGCCCATCTCGAACCTCGCACTGGCCCCGTTCATGCTGTCGGTTTCGGCGGTCGCGTTCGCGAACGCCGTCTTCAGACACCGGCTGTTCGAGACGGTGCCGGCGACCCGGCGGATCGGCCGCGCGAGCGTCATCGAGGGGATGCGCGACGCCGTCGTCGTGACCGACACCGACGACCGGATCGTCGACCTCAACCCGACGGCGACCGACCTGTTCGGCCTGACGCTGCGGGACGCGCTCGGGCGGGGGGTCGGCCGGACGATTCCAGTGGACCTGGACCCGGATGCCGAGACGTTCGACGCGAGCGTCGGCGAGACAGTCCACGCGGTCACCGTCTCCCCCCTGGCCGACCAGTACGGGCGGACCGTCGGGCGGGCGTACGTGTTCCGCGACGTTACCGAACACCGCCACGACCGCCAGCGCCTGACGGTGCTGAACCGCGTCCTCCGGCACAATCTGCGGACGGAGATCAACGCCCTGGGCGGGTACGCCAGGCAACTGGATCGGACCGGCGAGTACGACGACGAGGTCGTCTCCCGCATCGTCGACGCCAGCGACGAACTCGCGACCCTGGGCCGGAAGGCCCGGGAGGTCGAGCGCGTGATGACCGAGACGCCCGAGGCCCGGCGCGTGGCGCTCGCCCGGGTCGTCGCGGACGCCGCGGCGTCCCTGAACCACACCCAGCCCGGCGTCGTCGTCGAGTCGACAGTCGACGAGGGACTCCACGTCACTGAGGACCCGGGACTGCTGGAGGCCGTGCTGGTCGACCTGCTGGACGCGGTCGCGAGACACGACGCCGCCGCCGCGCCGACGATCACCGTCGGGGCAACGGGGGGCGACCGGACGGTGACGGTCGTCGTCGAGGGCGAGGGCCGTGGCATCCCCGAGTCCGAGTACGCCGTCGTCGAGGCCGGCGACGAGACGCCACTGGAACACGCCAGCGGCCTCTCGCTGTGGCTCGTCAAGTGGGGGCTGGCCAGGATGGGCGCCGAGATCAGGTTCGACGCGCCACGCGAGGGTGCGGTGGCCGTCGACCTGGACCGCGACAGAGACGCCGCGGACGGCCACGTCCCGGGGGCGACCACCGCCGAGTGACCCCGCAGGAACGACTTTGAGGCCGGCGGTCCACAGGGAGAGGCATGAGTCGGGAGCGTACCGGAGCTGACCTGTTCGTCGAGGCACTGGAGCAGTACGGCGTCGACTACCTGTTCGGGAACCCCGGAACGACGGAACTGCCGATCGTCCAGTCGCTGCCGGACAGCGACGTCGAGTACGCGATGGCGCCCCACGAGGACGTCGCGGTCGGGATGGCCGCGGGGTACGCGAGCGTCCGCCGCCAGCGTGCCGACGCGCTCGACGGGACGCCGGCGGGCGTCGTGAACCTCCACGTCGCGCCGGGACTGGCACACGGCCTGGGGAACCTCTACGGCGCCCACATGGCGGGGGTGCCGCTGGTGGTGACCGCCGGCGCGCACGCTCGGGGCTTTCGCCACGAGGAACCGATCCTCGACGGCGACCTGGTGGGGATGGCCGAGGAGTTCACGAAGTACGCGACGGAGGTTCTGGACGTCGAGGCGTTCCCGACGATTCTCAGACGCGCGTTCAAGGTAGCCTGTACCCCGCCGACGGGCCCCGTCTTCCTCGCGCTCCCGATGGACGTGATGGACGCCGAGACCGACGCCGCGGTCGAACCGCTCGACGCGACGGCGCCCAACGCCGGACGGGGCGATCCCGCGGCGATCGACCGGGCGGCCGACGCACTCGTCGCGGCCGACACGCCCGTCCTCGTCCTCGGAGACAACGTCGCCCGCCACGCGGCGTGGTCGGGCGTCGATCCGCTCGACGCGGCGGTCGATCTGGCGGAGGCCGCCGGCGCACGCGTCCACGGCGAGATTCTGGCCTGCGAGGTGAACTTCCCCGCCGACCACGAGCAGTGGGTCAGCTACGTTCCGCCCGACGAGGGCCTCGCCCGTACCCTGTTGAACGCCGACACGCTCGCGTTCGTGGGCTGTTCGACGAACACGACCCTGTGGGCCCACGAGGCACCCCTGGTGCCCGACCGCGCGACGGTGGTCCACGTCTCCGACGACCCCTGGGAACTCGGGAAGAATCAACCGGGCGTCAACGTCGCCGGCGACCCCGGCCACGTGATGGCCGACCTCGCCGACCGCGTCGCCGACCGCCTGGACGACGACACCAGGGCCGACCGCCTCGACGACGTGGCGGCGACCAAGGAGTTCGTCGAGGCGAAGATGGCAGCGATGGGCGGCGCAGACACGCCCGCCGAGGCGGACCCGCGGCCCTCGAAGGCCGACGTCGTCGAGGCGATGGAGTCCGTCGAACCCGAGGCGCTGGTCGTCGACGAGAGCGTCACCGCGAAGTACGCGCTGTTGACCCGCTGGGCCTTCGGCCCCGAGCAGTTGCTGTCGAACAAGGGCGGCGGCCTCGGGTACGGACTCCCGGCCGCGGTGGGGGCCGCACTCGCGGAGGGCGACCGCGAGGACCCACGGACCGTTCTCGGGTTCGTCGGCGACGGCTCCTACCTCTACTATCCGCACGCGGCCTACGCGGCGGCCAGACTCGACGTCGACCTGACCGTCGTCGTGCCGAACAACCGGACCTACCGCATCCTCAAGGAGAACGTCGCGTCCATCTACGGCGGCGACGTCGACGACCACGAGTACGTCGGGATGGATTTCGCGCCCCCGGTCGACCTGGTCGCCAACGCCCAGAGCCACGGGGTGTCGGGCTACGCCGTCGACCGGCGCGAGGACCTGTCGGAGACGCTTCGCGCTGCGGTCGACGAGGCCGGCCCCACGCTGGTCGACGTTTCGGTCCGGGAGTGACGGCTCCGGCGACCTGGCGCAGTCGCCGCCGTGACCGACGCGTCGCGGACGCGGTTACGGTCGGGAGTCGCGCCGCTGTCCGTGTGGCACACGAGTCGTCGGAGAACGAGTTACTCGTCGGCCGCGAGCTGCAGCGCAGTTCGGATGTGGAAGCGAACCTCGTCGTCGTCCGTACTGGTGAGAGCCGCCCTGAGGTTCTCTTCTAAGTCCGCTTCTTTGTGCCGCTGTGTCATAGAATCTCATACTTCGCCATCGCGTAAATAATTGCCGAAACGAACTCAAAAATCAGGCGCAGTCCGGTGTCTGATCGTCGTCCCTCCCGTCGGAACCACCGATCGTTTCTGGAAACAGTTTTCCCGGGTTCAGCGTCCCGTTCGGGTCCAGGGCGGTCTTCAACCGTCGCATCGCCTCGACGGTCGCTACGCCGTGTTCGGCCCGGAGGAACTCACGTTTGCCCAGGCCGATGCCGTGTTCGCCGGTGGCCGTCCCGCCACAGTCCAGGGCGAACTCGACGATGTCGGCGTAGGTGCGTTCGCCCAGTTCGACCGCCTCGGGGTCGTCCGTGTCAACGAGCACGGTGTAGTGGAGGTTCCCGTCCCCGGCGTGGCCGAAACAGGGGACGATCTGGTCCCGTTCGGCCGCCAGGTCCTTCGTGTAGGCGACGACGTCGCCAAGTGAACTGATCGGGACCGTCACGTCGCCGGGGTGGAGCGGCGTCAGGTCCGGATCCCAGGCCTGGATGGCGACTGCCAGTTCCTCCCGGGCGGCCCACAACTCCGCCATCTCGTCGCCCTCGCCCACCTCGAACCGTTCGACGTCGTGGGCCGCGAACACCTCCCGGCAGAAGTCGATCTCCGCCTCGACGCCGTGGTCGGCGTGGAACTCGACGAACGTCGACGGGTAGTCCGGGAGGTCGGTCCCGGAGTAGGCGTTTGCCATCCGTGCGCTGTCGCTGTCCAGGAGTTCGATCTTCGCGACGTCGACGCCGGACTGGACGGCGTCGGTGACGGCGGCGACGGCGTCGTCCAGCGTGGAAAACAGCGCTCGTCCGCCACGGATCTGCTGGGGGCGCCCCGCCAGTTCGAGCGTCGCGCGGGTCACGACGCCGAGGGTCCCCTCGCTGCCGACGAGGAGGTCCCGCAGGTTGTACCCGGAGGAGGACTTGATCGCCTCGCTCCCGGCGGTGACGACCGACCCGTCCGCGAGAACCGCTTCCAGTTCGAGCACCCAGTCGCCGACCTCGCCGTACTTCACCGTCCCCATCCCGCTGGCGTCGTTGGCGATCATGCCGCCGACAGTCGAGATGTCGCCCGATGACGGGAGTGGCGGGAAAAAGAGGCCGTGCTCGGCGACGGCCTCGTCGACGGCCGACCCCAGGATGCCGGGTTCGACGTCGACCTGGAAGTCCCCCGGTCGGACGTCGAGCACCGCGTCCATCCGGGTCAGGTCCATGCTGATACCGCCATGGACGGGGACGGGATTGCCCTCCAGACTCGTCCCGGCGGCGTACGGCGTGACGGGGACGCCCCGTTCGTCGGCCGCCGCGAGGACGGCACTGACATCGTCGGTCGTCTCCGGGTACACCACCGCGTCCGGCCGGACGCCGTCCGCCGTCTCCGTCCCCCAGTCCGTCGCGTGGGCGTCGAGGGAGGCCTCCGAGCGAGCGACGGCGTCGGCGGGGAGGCAGTCATCGAGGAACGCCGTGTCGTGTGCCATACGACAGCAAGCGGCGTGCGCGGAGGTAAAACCGTCGGGTGCCGGCCCGGCAGTCGCGACCGAAAAGCCAAGAGCCAAACCGTCCCCGCACGCAGTGTCCGGTATGAGCGGGACGACGGCCAGAGAGCGCGTCCGCGCCCGTCCGAAGTCGATCACGGCCGTCCTGACGGTCGTGGGGTACGCACTGGTGCTCGGGGCGCTGTACGGCCTCGCGCCGGACGACCTCACCATCGGCGAGTCGACGGTGAACCTCCTGTCACACGCCATCGCGGCGATCAACACCGTCGCGACGCTGTGTCTGATCGCCGGGTGGCGGTACATCAGGAAGGGCAACGTTCGCAACCACCGGCGTGCGATGCTGTCGGCGTTCGGCCTCATCCTCGTCTTTCTCGTCCTCTACCTCACGAAGACCGGCCTCGGCGGCACCAAGGAGATCGCGCTGTCGCCCGGACCGGTGTACTACGCCTACATCGCCATGCTGGCGATCCACGTGATCCTCTCGATCGTCTCGGTGCCGGTGGTGCTGTACGCGCTGTTGCTTGGCCTGACCCACACGCCGGCCGAGTTGCGCGAGTCCACGCCCCACCGGCGCGTCGGCCGGGTCGCGGCGTCGGCCTGGATCCTCAGCCTGACGCTGGGCGTCGTCACTTACGTCCTCCTGAACCACGTGTACGGCTACGAGTTCGTCCCGGCCTGAGACTCGGCGGGAGAGCATCGCCGACGGCCGCACGGCCGTAGCGAAAGATTGGTAGTACGACACCAACGACCACCTGCCAGGCATTGGCACGCG
The DNA here is from genome assembly GCA_964542685.1 of uncultured Halobacteriales archaeon. Taxonomy (GTDB): domain Archaea; phylum Halobacteriota; class Halobacteria; order Halobacteriales; family Natrialbaceae; genus CAZIVN01. The sequence continues at coordinate 6,481 of CAZIVN010000013.1, read as the reverse complement.
AACGCAACAGGCGTACTGGTGGCTCGTGGTGCCGGCCCCCATCGTCGCCCCGCTCGCCGCGTCCGCGGTGTCGCCGCCGGCGGCGTTCCTGCCGTTGCTTCTGCTGACGATCGTCGGCAGTTTCGTCGCACTGATCTTCACCAGGGACGTCCGCCTCGAAGACCAGTCGCTCCTGACGGGGTCGAAAGCCGACATCGAACGCGAACGCGGCCCGGACGCGATTCCGGACACACTCTTCGGCTACCTGGTCCGTGGGGCGACGACCGTCGGCGTCTGGTCGTTCGTCGGCATCGTCGTCGCCCTGAACCTCCGGTGAGGGCGGCGTGACGCTACTGGGGATCGAAAAAATTGATATCGTGACAGGGTTCATTTAACGGCATGGCCCGCTCCCGTCTCGAAGCTGCGGTCCCCGGACGAGACGCCCTCCGCTGGACGGTGGTCTACCCCGCCGCGGTCGTCCTCCCCATCGTCCTCGCGTCGTTCGCCTACCCACTGGCGAAGTACGCGTTGCTCCTCGTCGGTATCCCCGCCGGACTGGCCTTCGGTTTCATGGGCGAGGACTTTCGAGCCCAGTCGGCGGAGGAGATCGCCTACCATCGGGGTGTCGACGACGTCGTCCCCGACGAGAATCCGGACGAACGGATCGGCAACATGCGGTACGTCTACTTCACCGGGGGCCTCGGCCTGGGCTCGCTCGTCTGTCTGGCGCTCCTGTTCGCGTTCGCCTGACGGCCCATGGTCACTCCGTCCGGGGGACGAGCGACGCGCCGACCGCGAACGCGACGACCGCCAGGGCGGTCAGAATCGCCAGGTTCTGGAGTGCGAGCCCGGTCTCGCCGGTGAACGTCGCGGCGCGGGCCCCCCGCGAGAAGTACGTCAGCGGCGAGAGCTCCACGACGGGGCGGAACCACCCCGGGAGCAGTGACGGCGGGACGAACGTCTCGGAGAGAAAGAGAAGCGGGAGGCCAACGGCGTTGCTCGCGGTGATCGCCCCGTCCTGGGAGTCCGCGAGCGACCCGAGCGTCGCGCCGACGCCACAGAACAGCGCCACGCCCGCGGCGACCAGCGGCACCAGCAACGGCGACGGCGCGACCACGGCGCCGGTCAGGACGATCACCAGCGCGAGCACCGCCAGGGCCGCCAGCCCGATGATGAGGCCGTTGACGGCGGTGTGGGCGACCAGCCACTCCGTCCGGGTCAGCGGCGTCGTCGCCAGTTTCTCGAAGCGGCGTCCGTCCCGCGTTCGCGCCACCTCGCTCCCGACCCGTGACAGCGGGGTAAAGAGGACGACCGTCGCGACGTAGCCCGCGGCGTAGTAGCCCGGCGGCTCCGCGAACAGCCCGCCGCCCGTGGGGTCCGTCCGGACCAGGGCCCCGAAGATGACCACGAGGATGATCGGGAAGAAGAACGTGAAGAACACGGCCGTGCGCCGCCGGAGGAACGAGTGCCAGGCGGCCCGGGCCTCCGCCCGGACGCGTCCGATCCGGCTCACGGAGACACCTCCGCAGAGCGCTCCCGGCCCGCGTCCTCGCCGCTGGCACCCCACGGGTCGTACGCCTCGCCGGTCAGCGAGAGGTAGACGTCCTCCAGGCCCGGCCGGGCCCACGAGACCGCCGTCGGTTCGACGCCGGCCGCCGCAACTTCGTCGACGACCGATCCGATGGCGTCGGCGTCGACGCCGTACACCCGGAGTTCCCCGTCCGTCCGCTCGATACGGTCGCCGACGTCCGACAGCGAGACGGCGTCGGGCCGTTCGCACTCGACGACAAGGCGGTGGTCGCCGCCGTGGTCGGCGACCAGTTCCGCCGGGGCCCCGCTCGCGATCAGTTCGCCCTCCGAGAGCAGTCCCACGCGGTCGGCCAGGCGCTCGGCCTCGGCGACGTCGTGGGTCGTCAACAGCACCGTCGCACCCGCCGCGGCCAGCTCCGCGACGGTTTCGCGGACGCGCCGGCGTCCCGCAGGGTCGATGCTCGCGGTCGGTTCGTCCAGCACCAGCAGGTCGGGCTCGTTGATCAGCGTGATTCCGAGGCAGGTCCGCCGGCGCTGGCCGCCCGAGAGGTCCTCGTAGGCCGTCCCCGAGACGTCGGCGACGCCGACCCGTTCCAGGGTCGCGTCGATCGGTTCGTGGTCGTCGTACAGGCCGCCGTAGTACCGCAACAGTTCCCGCGGCGTGAGCCGTCCCGGCGGGTCGAACGCCTGCGGGAGCACACCCAGTCGACGCCGGTCGACGGCGGTCGGTTCGTCGCCGAACAGCCTCGCCGTGCCCGCGTCCGGCTCCGTGGTGCCGGTCAGCGCTCGCACGAGCGTCGTCTTCCCGGCGCCGTTCGGCCCCAGCAGCGCGACCACCTCGCCGGCCGCGACCCGGAGGGAGACGCCGTCCAGCGCCCGCACGTCTCCGTAGGTCTTCGTGAGGCCCTCGGCGACGACGGTGTCGGTCATGTCCGGGCATCTGCGGCGCCGGGAGTTAAGGACTGTTATACCGCGTCCAGGCGACGGGCGTCACTGTACCCCGCGACGATCGATTCCACCGCAACCTTCGTCGAACGCGCTGGTCGGTAGACGTGCGAGTGTCCGACCGTCTCACAAAACATATACCCTCGACGAGACGACGGCTCGCTACGGTGACCACAGTGACCCCGACGGATCTCTGGAAACCGATTCTGGTGTACACCTGTCTCCTCGGGCTCCTCACGGTCGGCCCGGTGTATCTCTCGACCTACTCGGCGGTCGCCATCCTCGGTCTGGCGGGCGCTGGTGTGCTCCTCGCTGCGCTCGGGGGCGGAGCCGCGGGGGCAGCGGACGGGAGTGGCGCAACGCACGGTCCGTCCTCCAAAACCAAGGGAGGGGAACCGACGGAGGTCGAAGCCACGGGGCTGTTACCCTACACGGACGTCGGCACGTCGTTCCGTCTCAACCTCCTGTTCTACGGGCTCGGCGTTCTGCTGTGGAGCCTCGTGGTGTTGTTCACGCTGCGAGACACCCTCACCTGAGCGGTCCGTCGTTTTGCCCCACCGATTCGCGGTGGCTCGGACACGGGCCGCGATACGTTCTACGACGCTCTCGTGGCTGGGTAGGGTCCGTCGGTTCCGGACGGCGTGACGGCTCACCGCAGCGACGGCCGCCAGTAGAGGAGGCCCACCGTCACCGCGAACACGGCCGTCGAGACGCCGTAGGAGTTCGTCGCCACCGCCGCACTGGCGGCGGCACCGCCGACGCCGGTCAGGACCGACGCGAAGACGGGCCACGTACAGGAGACGCAGGCGAACAGGCCCAGCAGTCCCACGGCGGCGGCCTCCGTGGCGTCCAGCACCGTCGCGTACACGAGGTAGGCGAGCGCGGCGTAGCCGACGAGTTTGAACGGAAGGACAGCGGCCCGGAACAGTTCGCCCTGGTACAACAGGGCGGGGGCGTACCCCGGCGGCAGGTCGGTCAGGACGAGTCGGAGGCCGCTGGGTTCGACGCCCGTCGGGAGGCCGGCGGTCCCGACGAGTCCACCGACGACCGCGAGCAGGAGGAAGTAGCCCCCGGCGACGGCGCCGGCGAGCCACCGGGTGCGGTCACTCGCCGGGCGCGGGGTCGTCCGCCAGACCGCCCACAGGCCGAGATTCAGCCAGACGAACGGGTAGTAGTACAGCGGTTCGTCCGGAATCTGTCCGGTGACCGCGGCGTGGGCGATCAGCCACAGCAACTCGGTGTTGAGGACGAGCGCGCCGTACAGCAGGGTCTCCGGCCGGACCCTGTCGCGTGCCCGGTCGACGAGCCCCTCGGCGGTCGCCATCAGATCACCATCGCGTCCACCGCGACGGTCACCAGGAGCGCGCCGAGGAAGGCGTTCGAGGCGTGGAACGCGCGGAACGCGGCCGTCTCGGTGCGCTCGCGGTGCAGGCGGACGATGGCCCAGAGGAACACCGCTCCCACGAGCGCCGTCACGGCGGCGTACAGCAGCCCGAGGTCCGCGACGACGGACAGCGCCGCGGCACCGACCAGCGTCGCGCCGAAGTACCAGCAGATGTGGCGTCGCGTCGCGGCCTCGCCGCGCACGACCGGGAGCATCGGGAACCCGCCGCGGGCGTAGTCGTCCTTGTACGCCAGTGCGAGGTTGTAGAAGTGCGCCGGCGTCCACAGGAAGATGACGCCGGCCAGCGCGACCCCTGGCAGGCCGACGTCGCCGGTGACCGCCGCCCACCCGATCAGCGCCGGCAGGGCGCCGGCGGCGCCACCGAGGACCGTGTTCTGGACGGTGTTCGGCTTGAGCACCAGGGTGTAAACGACGCTGTAGAACACGATGGCGACCAGGCCCAGCACCGCCGCGAGGAGGTTCAGGGCCGCGAAGGCCGCCAGCGATCCGGCCGCCAGGACCAGGCCGAAGGCGACGGCGTTGCGGACCGACACGAGGTCGACGGCGACCGGCCGGTCGCTGGTCCGGTTCATCCGCCGGTCGACGTCGCGTTCGAGGACGTGGTTGAACGTACCGCTGGCACCGATGGAGAGGACGCCGCCCAGCAGCGTCAGGGCAACGACCCGCCCGGAGAGGCCGCGGCCGGCCGCCAGCGCCATCGCGGCGACGGCGACCAGACACAGCAGCCACATCAGGCGGGGCTTGGTGAGCGAGAGGTACGCCTTCGCGAGGAGCGTCGCCCGCGCGAGACCGCCCTCGGGCAGTTCGTGCGTCTCCGGATCGCTCGCCTCCGGTGCCGGCTCCGACGCGGGTTCGGGGTTCGGGCCTGCGAGGGGCACGCGGTCGCTCGGGTCGGCCGTCTCGGCCTCCAGCGTCCAGGTCAGCGCCGCGAGCGTCGTGCCGAAGATGGCCAGCCCGCCCAGGAGGTGGACCGCCGACAGGGTGGCGTCGAGGCCGCCCGTGGCGACGGCTGCACCGAGTGCCACCTGGAGCGGGTACAGCGCCGCCGCGACGAGCAACGCGGCCAGGACCCGGTCCCGGACGTCGCCGAACAGTGCGACGCCGGCGGCGACCACGACGAAGACCCCGACGACTGCGGCCGCCAGCCGGTGACCGACCGCGACGGCGAGTGCGGGGTCTTCGAGCGCGGCGCCGGGGCCCGCGTCGCAGCCGGGCCACGTCGCACAGGTCGCCCCGGCGTCGGTGACGGCGGTCGTCGCGCCGACGACCACCAGCAGGTAGGCACCGATCGCAGCGGAGCCCAGAAGCCAGGCGAACCGCTCGTGCGTCCACACGGGCGCCGGGAATCGATGAGACACGGCTCTAGCCCAACTGTGTTCTCCCCGTATATAGAGGGTACGCTTCGGGGAGCCGGTGGGGATTCAGCAGGTATTTAATCCCCACATCCTAACCCTCGCGATATGAGATTCAAGTGGCTCGCGAGGGTGATGCCACTCCTGACGATCCTGGCCCTGGGCGTCCAGTCGGTCGCCGCTCAGACCGCCAGCGGTGCGTCCAACACCGAGGAGTTGATCTTCGGCCTCAACACGAAGCTCCTCATCGTGGCCATCCCCATCACCGTGCTGACCGAGGGCATCCTCATCTACACGGTCTGGCGGTTCAGCAAGGCCGACGAGGCAAAGCCCACGAAGGAGAACCGTCGTCTGGAGATCACCTGGACGGTCGCGACGGCAGTCGTCCTGCTGTTCGTCGGCTTCTCGGCGTACACCGTCCTGGGCGAACCCGCCGTCACGTCGCCGGCCGACGCCGAACCCCAGAACGACGACCTGGACGTGCAGGTCCAGGCGGTCTCCGCACAGTGGAACTGGCAGTTCCACTACGACAACTACAACGTCACCACGACCAACACCCTCTACATGCAGCAGGACCGCCGCGCGTACCTCAACGTAACCAGCGACAAGTGGTTACACGCGATCCACGTGCCGTCGCTCGGGCTGAAACAGGACGCCGTCCCGGGCGAGTACAACACGATCCAGACCACGCCCACGGACTCCGGCACGTACCAGGGCTACTGTGCGGAGTACTGTGGCCAGGGCCACTCCGGAATGCTGTTCGAGGTCGTCGTCGTCGAGAGCGAGGAGGAGATGATCAGCAAGATGCAAGAGGAGTGCGAGGGCACCTGGAGCGCGGCCGACCAGCAGTGTACGTAACCGCCGTCCGCCGCTGACTCCCGTTCTCTCCTCGATTCGACGCCCCCCAGCGGTGCCGCCGTCACGCCGTCCACCGGCGTCGCTCCGCGGTCCCCGACGCGCTTGGATGGATTTTTGGTGGTCCAACCGAAAGCCGCAGGTATGACCGTCACCGACGACACGTCGGACGACCACGGGCACCACCTCCCGGCCGTGGAAGACTGGCCCCACGGCTTCGGCGAGGCCAGCTGGTGGCCATTCATCACCGCGATCGGCGCTTCCGGGTTCTACATCGGAGCCGCGCTGTTCGTCATGGGCAACGGCGGACGGGATCTGGTCGGCGCGAGCGTCGGTCCCGCCGTGTTCGCCGCCAGCACGTTCGTCTTCCTCGCCGGCCTGTACGGCTGGCTGTACCACGCCTTCGTCGCGAACT
>CAZIVN010000012.1:13172-19738 GCA_964542685.1 uncultured Halobacteriales archaeon | reverse complement strand
CCGGCGGTCCTGCTGGGCGTGTTCACCGTCCTGCCGACCAGCAACCGCAACAAGGCCGCGGCGGTCGTCGGCGCCGCCGTCTGCCTGCTGGGCGTCGCGCTGTTCGCCCACGCCTACCCCACCTACTGGGTCGGCTCCTCGGCGGCGACGGACTACACGCTGCCGGTCGCCGGCGTGTACTTCCTCGGCCTGCTGACGGCGGTGTGGTCGCTGTTCGTCGCCGTGGTCAACTTCAAGACCCGCAACGACCCCGGCGGCACCGTCGACATGACCGTCGAGCGCCAGGGCCGGACCCGGATCGTCACGGTCCCGAAGCGCGTCTCCGCCGCGATGGGTGGCGTCGGACTGCTCGGCGGCACGCCCGACGGCGACGTGGAGACCCAGACGAACCGCTCCGAGTCGACTGGCGGGAGCGGAGCCACGAGCACGGCGACCTCGACGACTTCGACCAGTTCGACGACTGGCGGCACTGCGACGCCGACCGGCGACGGCGGCACCGCCACGGAGACGCTCTCGACGCCCGGCCGCGACGACGGGACGAAACCGGAGGGCCACCCGGAGGACCGCCACGACGCCGTCCTCCTGGACGACGACCCCGAGCCCCAGCGAGCGGACTCGTACTGTGGCAACTGCCAGCACTTCGAGTACGTCCGCACCGAACGCGGGATGCAGCCGTACTGCGGCGCGGGCGACGAGGTGATGGACGACATGGAGGCCTGCGAGGAGTGGGCGCCGAACAACGACGGCGGAAAGTTGCCGAACTCGTAGTTGCGGACGCTACAGGTCCTCGAGTGTCGCCCGGACGTCGTCCCAGTGGCTCCCCTTCCAGAAGTGTCCGTCACAGTCCCGACACCGCCAGACGTCCGTCTCGGCGGGGTTGGGCGCGTATTCGGGCGTCGCGTCGTCGGACGCGACGGCGTCGACCGGGCCGTTACAGCGGCCACAGCGCGTCGGTCGGTCGGCGAGGTTCAGCGACACGCCGGCGGCAGCCAGTTCGCGCAACTGGCCCGTCGTGTCGCGCTCGGTCAGCAGCATCGTGTCGGACGCGCGCTCGGCCAGTTCGTGGTCCCGCGTGACCAGCGTCCGGCATTCGTCGCCGGCGAGCGCGAGCAAGCGGTCGTCGGCCTCGACGTCCCGGTCCAGGGCGTAGGCGGCGTCGTGGCCGCACATCCGGAGGTGCGCGCGGATCCCGCCACACATCGCGTCGAGCAGGAGTTTCACCGTTCGAGGAAGTCCCGGACCTCGTCGACGGAGCCGGCGTTGAGGACGTCGTCGGGCTCGGCCCAGCCGCGGCGGGCGGTGTGGACGCCGTAGCGGACGTTCTCGAACTCCGCGGGGGCGTGGGCGTCGGTGTTCACGACGATCCGGGCGCCGGCGTCGACGGCAGCTTTGACCGCGCCGCCCCAGAGGTCCAGGCGGTGGGGGTTGCTGTTGATCTCCAGGGCGACGCCCTCGGCAGCCGCGGTTTCGCCCAGTGCGGCGGCGTCCAGGCCCATCCCCTCGCGGCTGTTGAGCAGACGCCCGCTCGGGTGGCCAAGCACGTCGACGCCCGGGTGTTCCATCGCACGACAGAGCCGCGCCGTCGCCGTCTCGGCGTCCTGGCCGAGCGCGCTGTGGGGCGAGGCGACGACGACGTCCAGGTCCGCGAGGCAGTCGTCTCCCAGCGAGACGTCGCCGTCGGCGTCGATATTGGTCTCGACGCCGTGGAGCAGGTCGATTTCGACGTCCGCGGCGACGGCACGGACCGCCTCGCGCTGTTCGCGGAGGTCGGCCTCGTCGAGGCCGGTGTCGGCGACGACGCCCGGCCCCTCGGCGTGGTCCGTGACGGCGAGGTAGTCGTGACCGAACTCGGCGGCCGCGCGGGCCATCGACTCGACGCTGTGCCCCCCGTCGGACCAGTCGGTGTGCGTGTGGAGGTCCCCGCGCACGGCGCCCGGTTCGATCAGGCCCGGCAGCGTTCCCTCGGCGGCCGCGGTCACCTCGCCGCGGTCCTCGCGCAACTCCGGCGGGACGAACTGGAGGTCCAGTACCTCGTACATCGAGGCCTCGCTGTCGCCGGCCAGACGCTCGCCCGCGCGCTTCCCGTCCGAGGGATCGACGTCGCTCACGTCGAAGGCGCCGTACTCGTTCAGCGAGACGTCCTGCTCCAGGGCGTAGTTGCGCAGCGTGATGTTGTGGCCCTTGCTGCCCGTGAAGTACTGCAATGCGGCGCCGTACTCCGCGGGGGCGACCGTCCGGAGGTCGACGCGGACGTCCCGGACGCGCAGACTCGCCTTCGTCTCGCCGGCCTCGATGACCGTCGCGGCGCGCTCCCAGTCGGTGAAGGCGTCGACGACGGCGGTCGAGTCCTCGGTCGCGACGAGGACGTCCACGTCGCCGATGGTCGGCGCCCAGCGACGCAGCGAGCCGGCGGTCTCGCAGCGCTCGGTCGCGGCGTGGTCGCGCAGGTACGCCATGGCCGCCTCCGCCAGCGGGCGCGCGCCGCCGAGCAACTGGCGCTCGTGTGCCTGGCGGGCGAACGGAATCCCCTCCAGGATGTTCGCCTCGGTCTTCGCGCCGAACCCCGAGACCGCCTGGATCTCGTCGGCCTCCGCTGCGGCCTCCAGGTCGTCCAGGGTCTCGATTCCCAGGGCCTCGTACAGCGTCCCGACGGTCTTGGGGCCGACGCCCTCGACGCGCGTCAGGGCGTCGATCTCCGCGGGCATCTCCGCCCGGAGTTCCTCCAGTTCCTCGATGGTGCCGGTCTCGATGGCCTCGTGGAGCTTGCTCGCGATGGCGTCGCCGACGTGGTTCAGTTCCGCCAGCGCGTCCTCGCCGCCCTCGGCGTCGAGTTCGACGAGCGGCGTCGGGTGCCCGGCGACGGACTCGGCGGCCCGCCGGTAGGCACGGGGTTTGTACTCGACGCCGGTCGCCTCCAGACGGTCGGCGAACTCCTCCAGGGCCGCCGCGAGTTCGTCGTTGGTCCTCACAGCGACCGCCCTCCGCTACGGCCGTGGCCACCCTGGCCGCCGCCGTCCTTCCCGAGTGCCTTGTCCAGGAAGTTCAGCCAGCGCTGGGTGTCCTGGCGCTCCTGCGCTTGCTCCTCGGCCTCGAGGTTCGTCGGCCCCAGGTTCTCCAGGGCGTTCAGCGCCCGTTCGATGCCGACGATGGCCTCGACGATGGCTTCGCCCTCCGCCTTCGTCAGGTCCGACTCTTCCGCCAGTCGCTGCCGGCGCTGGAGCCGTTCCCGACGGAGGTTCTTCTTGGCCTGGTCGACGCGTTCGCGCTCGCCCGCCGGCACCCTGTCCCGGCGTTTGATCTCGAAGACGAACTCCCGGAGGTCGATCTCCTCGCCCTGGATCGTAATCCGGTCCGGGATGTCCGCGCCGACCGTCGCCCCCTCGCGATCCAGTCGCGCGAGGAGTCGGTCGCGCTCGATGTCGTCCATGGGGTGGGTTGGGGCCGGACGGGGCAAAAGCCTTCGACCCACGGCTGCGAATCGCTTCTCGTGGCGTGGCCTCCCCTCTTTGGGACACCCGGAAAGCCCCTGCTCGCTCGGAGTTCCGGGCACCGGAAGACTCGTTTCGCTCGTCTTCGGAGGTCACGCTCACGCCGTTCGCGTGACCCTCGCTGCGCCCCTCGGCCTTCGGCCTGCGGTGCTTACGTCGTCCGGGCCGGATCCAGCGCCCGGCCCCTACCAGTCCCGCCCGGTTCGATTGGTCAACCGGCACGGGTGGGACTGATACGGTTTAGTTTCATTCATTACCGGTGATCGCCGGTACCGTACGGGCGATCACCGGTAAACAGTGAAACTAAACCGTATGAAAGGGGCGTTCGCGGCGCCGTGCGCCGCGGGCTCGGGAGAGCTCTCTCCCGGTGACTGGCTTCGGGAAGCACGACGACGGTGAGCCGAACGAAGTGAGGCGAACGACGGGAGAGCGAAGCTCTCCCGGAACAAGCACCACAGCGTACGGAGTGAGCGAGGAGCGCAGCGAGGCGCGCGACCGAAGCCAGTCGGGGCTTTCTGGGTGGTCGAAGAAGCTCAGGGAACAGTGGGACGAGGCGTGCCCCGGGACGCGACTACCCCAACCATTCCTAGCGGTCTTCCGGGACGCTCGTCGCGGACCCAAAGGCCCTTGTCCGATCCATCCCAAGCGTCGCCGATGGCAACGTGTGACGAGTGTGGGGCCGAGGAGAACATGCCCTACCAGTGTCGACACTGCGGGCGGACGTTCTGTGGCGACCACCGACTGCCCGAGAACCACGACTGTCCGGGACTGGGCGAGTGGAACGACCCGGACGGCGTGTTCGCCAGTGACTTCGACGACAGCGTCGTCGACTCGGGCGGCAGCGACAGCCTGGCCGGGCGATTCATGCCCGACACCGGTCCGGGATCGGCGTTCGGGTACTTCCGCGGGAACATGACCTACGCGTTCCTGGCGCTGATGTGGATCACGTTCGGACTCCAGTTCGTCGTCTTCCCGCTGGCCGGGTACGGGCCCGACACGGAACTCTGGTACACCGTCTTCACGCTCGTCCCGGACAACGTCCTGTTCGTCTGGACGTGGATCACCTCGATCTTCTCGCACGGCGGTCTCTACCACATCGCCGGCAACAGCATCATCATCTTCTTCTTCGGCCGACTGGTCGAGGACTACGTCGGCTCCCGGGACTTCAGCTTGCTGTTTCTCGGGAGCGGCGTCCTGGCGGGCCTGGGCCAGGCCGCCATCCCGTTCCTGCTGGGCGGGGCGACGAACGTCCCGATCCTCGGCGCCTCCGGGGCCGGCCTGGCGATCCTGGGCGTGCTGACGATTCTGCGCCCCGACCTGAAGGTGTACCTCTACTTCATCCTGCCAGTCCCAATCTGGGCGATCACCGGCTTCTACGCGCTGATCAGCACCGCCGGCATCTTCGGGTTCGGCGTCGCCGGATTCAGCGGCGGCGGCGTCGCCGACGCGGCCCACCTCGTCGGCCTCGTGATCGGCCTGTGGTACGGCCGTCGCGTGAAGGGCCAGATCCGCATGCCGAACAACGTCCGCCTCGGCGGTGGCGGCCCCGGCGGTCCGGGCGGTCCGGGCGGCCCCGGCGGCCGCCGTCGCGGCCCGTTCTGAGATGGACGTCGTCCGCCCCGAGTTCGTCCCCGACCCCGACGACGACCGCGCGGAGATGGAACGCTGCCAGCGCGAGGTGGCGGCCGCGGCGACGTTCGACGACGACCACGCACTCGACGTCGAGCGTCTCCCGGGCGGCGCCCTGACGGACGAGCCGCCGCTGATCGCGGGCGTCGACCAGGCCTTCCTCGACGACCGCGCGGTGTCGGCGGTGGTCGTCCGCCGCGCCGGCGAGACGATAGCGCGCGTCGGCGCCGTCGAACCCCTGGCGATCCCGTACGTTCCCGGACTCCTCTCGTTCCGCGAGGGCGGCCCGATCCTCGCGGCGCTGGCCGAACTGTCCGTCGACCCCGACCTCCTGCTGTTCGACGGCTCCGGCCGGATCCACTTCCGCGAGGCCGGCCTGGCGACCCACCTCGGCGTCGTCCTCGACTGTCCGAGCGTCGGCGTCGCGAAGTCGCTGCTGTGTGGCACGCCCGAGCGGTCGGTCGACCGTCTTCAGACCGGCGAGCGCGTCCCGGTCCTCGCCGACGAGGACGTGAGTGCGCCGGACGGCGAGACCATCGGCTACGCCGTCCAGACCCGCCAGTACGAGTCGTCGAGCCGGTGGATCAACCCGCTGTACGTCTCGCCGGGCCACCGGGTCAGTGCGGCGACGGCGGCGACGGTGACCGCGCGGTGTGCCACGGCGTACAAACTCCCGGAGCCGACGAGATTGGCGGACAAGTACGCCGAGGAACTGAAAGCGGAGTACACGTAGAATCGCTGGGAGTTCTGACCCGACGACTCCCGACGTTCTGACCCGACGACTCCCGACGTTCTGACCCGACGACTCCCGACGTTCTGACCCGACGACTCCCGAAGCCCTCGGCCACCTCGGACGCTCTGACTCGCTGCGGTCCTCACTCCCTGCGGTCGTTGCGGTCCTTGCGTCGTCGGAGCGTCCGACGCGGCCTCGCCCTTCGAGTCCGCCAGGGTTCGATGGTCTCCTCACCACCGCACCGCCCAGCACCGCAGCCTCGTCCTCCCCAGCCGACTCGTTCGCGACTCACTCCGTTCGTCACTCACTCGTCCCTCGCACGGCGTTTCCTCGCGGTCGCTCGCGTGCCGGCTCACGGTTTCACCGTTCGCCAGCCGCGGTTCTCGCGCCGCTGGCGCTCCGAACCGCGCACCGCTCGCGACCGCTCGTCGGCGCGCGCCGGCGGTGGGCGGTGAATCGAGGGCCGAATCGAGAGACCGAACCGAAACCCAGTTGCGAGGGCCCGTCGAACTCGGGGTATGCTCTCTGTCGCGCTTGCGGGCAAGCCCAACGCGGGCAAGTCGACGTTCTACACGGCGGCGACGATGGCGGACGTCGACGTCGCCAACTACCCCTTCACGACCATCGACGCGAACCGCGGGGTCGCGCACGCTCGGACCGAGTGTCCCTGTCTGGACCGCGCCGAGCGCTGCGGGGCGGACCGCTGTCACGACGGC
>CAZIVN010000012.1:0-13162 GCA_964542685.1 uncultured Halobacteriales archaeon | reverse complement strand
CTGTCGATCCCTCGACCAGCGGTGTTCGAACGATCGCTGTCGTGACGGCAAGCGGTACGTTCCCGTCGAGTTGCTCGACGTCGCCGGACTGGTCCCGGGGGCCCACGAGGGGAAGGGCCTGGGCAACCAGTTCCTCGACGAGCTGACCGACGCCGACGCCATCCTCCACGTCGTCGACGCCTCCGGTGCGACCGACGAGGCGGGCGAACCGGTCGAACCGGGGAGCCACGACCCCGTCGAGGACGTCGACTTCGTCGAGACGGAGATGGACCTCTGGCTCGCGGACATCGTCGACCGCAACTGGGAGTCCGTCGAGCGCCGGTCGCGCTCGCCGGACTTCGACATCGACGAGGCCCTGTCGGACATGCTGACCGGCTTCGGCGCCTCGCCGGCTGACGTCCAGGCGAGCCTGCGGGCGGTCGACTACCCCGAGGACCCGATGGCCTGGGACGACGCCGACCGCGAGCGCCTGGCGCGGGACGTTCGGGCCCGGACGAAACCCATCGTCGTCGTCGCGAACAAGGTCGACGAGGCACCGTCAGAGACCGTCGAGCGACTGCTCGAGTTGGACCGGCCGGTCGTCCCGGCGACCGCACAGGGCGAACTGGCGCTGCGTCGCGGCGTTCAGGCCGGCGTCGTCGACTACGACCCGGGCGACGATTCGTTCGACGTCACCGGCGAGGTGCCGGGCGACCAGCGCGAGCGTCTGGCGGCCCTGGCCGAGACGATGGAAACCTACGGCGGCACGGGGATCCAGCGTACGCTGAACGAGGCGGTGTACGACCTGCTGGACCGGGTCACGGCCTACCCCGTCCAGGACGCGGCGAAGTGGACGGACGCGGAGGGCAACGTCCTCCCGGACGCCCACCTGCTCCCGCGGGGGTCGACGCCCGTGAACCTGGCCTACGCCGTCCACAGCGACATCGGCGACGGCTACCTGCACGCCCTGGACGCCCGCAGCGACCGGCAGGTCGGCGACGAGTACGAACTCGAGGAGGGCGACGTGGTGAAGATCGTCAGTACCGCGAACTAGGCGGGTTCTCGGACGTACTTCGCCGCGGCCCACGCGGCGACGGCGCCGAAGATGCCGAGAATCGGGAGCATCGCCACGACGACGATGCCGACGGTCGCCGCGAATCCGAGGAACGCCCTCGTCAGGGAGTCGCCCACGAAGACGACCGTGAAGCCGGCGGTCAGACCGCCCGCGAGAATCCCCGCGAGGAGTCCGCCGACGACGCCCATCGCGGCGCCGTCCATGTACTCGTCGCCCCAGTTGTCCGACCGGAGCCCGACGTACCCGCCGGCCAGGAGCGTCGTCGGGAGGAGGAGGTATCCGGGCTGGATCCCGACCATCGTCCCGAGGGGGAGGACGACGACCCCGAAGAGGATCTGGATGACGACGCCCCGACCGACCGCCGAACGGTCGAGGTTCACCGAGCCGCGTTTCGTTCGCGTGCCTTGGAAACTCATGTGGGGACCACGTCAGAACTTTATTTCAAACGATGAAAGTAGTTTCTATTCCTGCGTCGCCGACCTCGCGTCCGTCGACCGCTCGTCGTCCCGTCGCTGTCGAACGGTCTCGTACACGCCGACGACGAACCCCGGCACGACCAGGATGAACAGGTGCTCCTCGACCGGAATCTCGAACAGTGTCCACCCCGTGCGCAGCGGAATCTCGAACACGCCCACCTCGAGCGTGTACCAGTCCCAGACGTACGCGATGGGGTAGATGACCACCAGTGACCGCGCGTAGTCCCGCAGAGCGCCGGCCCTGTACAGCAGCGCGAACGCGACGCTCCCGAAGGCGACCTCGGTCGCGAGGTAGGTGTAGCGGCCGAGCACGCCGACGTCGGGCAGCGCCATGCCGGCGACCGGTTCGAACGCGACGGCGGCGATGAGGACCGCGAGCAGCAGGTACGAGCCCCGGACCAGCAGCATGGTCGCCACCTGCGGGTTCGCTCGCCGCGCGAGGGCCGCCACGGACCCGTAGGCGACGATGCCGAGGAACGCGAACGGCGGGAACGTCCCGTCGACGGTCAACCAGAGCGTGACGAGGAGGCCCACGAACATGACGTCGTAGGCGAACGCCACCGCTCTGTCCCGGCCCAGGACGACGGCGACGGTTCGCTTCTCGATCGATCGGTCGTAGTCGTAGTCCTGCGCGTCGTCGACGATCTTCACCCCCGTGAGGACGATCAGGAACACCGACGCGAAGGCGACGATCTGTACCGACAGCGTCTCGGCCTGAGCGTAGAAACCACCGAGGATGGCAAGGGCGATACCGAGTGGGTACCCCGTGGTCACCGTCACGGGGTTGACGTCGAGTTGCGGGGCGTGGAAGAAGCCCAGCGCCCACGTCGGCGCGGTGATCGCCACCGCGCCGGGACCGACGCTGTACCCCAGGTAGGCGAGACAGGCACCGAACCCCAGCCCGGACCCGACGAGGGCGAGGCGACACCCGCGGGCGGTCATCGGGTGGGAGTCGTCCTCGCCGCGCTCGTAGAAGTCCACGAAGCCGTCCTTGATGTGGGCCGTGTAGACGGCGAAGAAGATCGCGACGACGTGGACGAGTAACACGTCGGGACGCACGGTTCCGACGACGAGTGCGCCGAACGAGGAGGCGGCCAGTGGCGGGAGCATGAACACCGGGTGGACCTGTGAGAGGAGCGCACGCACCTCGTGGCGGAGACCAGTGCCGTGCTTGGCGATTGCCATACCGGACCTCTCGGCCAGAACGCACCTATAGCTTTGTCACCGGCGGGCTGCACGACGCCGGCCCGTCGCCCCGGTGGGCCGTTCCGGCCGGGCGCTACTCATACGGTTTCGTTTCATCTATTACCGGTGATAACCCGTACGGGACCGGTGATCACCGGTAAACAGTGACACTAAACCGTATCGGTGGTCGGGTCGAACGGTTCGTTGCGAGCGTTCCACGCCTCGTCGGGGTCGTCGCGGGTGTCGACGTACGCCTCCAGGCCGTTGCCGTCCGGGTCGTCGAAGTACAGGGCTCGGCTGATGCCGTGGTCGACCGGCGTGACCGAGACCCCCCGCTCCCGCAGGCGCTCGTAGGTCGCGGTCAGCGTCTCGCGGTCGGGACACTCCACGGCGACGTGGTACAGTCCGACGCGGGGGCCGGGCCCGTCGCCGCTGGCGGCGGCGCCGACGCCCTGCAGCGCGACGTCGTGGTGGACGTCGCCGTAGGTCAGGAACGCGAACCGACCCGTCCGTTCGCGGACGTCCAGGCCAAGGACGTCCGTGTAAAAGTCCACCGCGCGCGCGACGTCGCGGACCTTCAGGTGCACGTGGCCGAGCTGGGTGGGGTGTCCGCCCATGGCTACTGACAGGACGTCGAGCGGTTTAGCCTGTGGGGCGCCCCGTGGCTCTCGTCACTCCTCGTCGCGGCGGTCGCGGGCGGTCTCGAAGCCCAGTTCGTCCTGCTCCCGGCTCCGGCGCCGTTCCCTCGCCGCGATGGCCTCGGAGTCCGGGGAGACGTCGTCGGCGATGGCGCCCCACGAATCGTGGACGGTCGCGTGACACCACCGGCAGAGGTAGACGGTGATCTCGTGGCCCACCGCCGTCTCGTCGTCGTCGGCGCCCTCGCTCCCGCCCGGGTCTCGCGTCTCGCCGGTCGCCGCGGCGTCGCCGGTGTCGGCGCGCCCGCTGGCGTACGAGAGGTGGTGTTCCTCCAGGAGCGGTCGCTCGTCGGAGTGGGCCATCCGGCGCTCGGTCAGTCCACACCGGGCGCACTCGCGCTCGTCGGCCGTCGAGCGGTAGTGCGGGCAGTCGGGCCAGTCCCAGTCGGAGTCCGTCTCGCCGGACGGGGCGACGACCGGGCAGACGTACGCCTCCTCGCGGCGCGCGCGCCCGAACTCGGGGTCCGCGCCGAACTGGTCGTACGCGAACCGGCACTTCCCGTCGTCGGTGCAGTGGTCGCAGACGCCGCCGTGGTCGTACGGGTCGTCCACGCCGACGGCGGTGCCACGGGGGGTCTTGACCATCCTCTCGTCGGGGCTGGGTCGCGGTCGTATTTCAAGATACGGGTCGGGCGGGGTGGTCGCGCTGGCTCGGCGGCTACTCGGCCTCTTCGACGGGAATCTCGTAGCTCGTCCGGAGCGGTTCGAGGTGTTCGGCGGCGGCCTCGGACAGCGGGACGGTCCCGTGGCGGTCGGCGGGTTCGCGGCCGTGGACGATTCGCCCGAACGGGCCGGCCGCCGCCGGGTAGAGACGCCTGGCGAAGGGTGCGACGGCGTCGGCGCCGTACCGTTCGAGGACGCGTTCGACGGCGGCGTCGCCGACGTGAACCGAGTCGCCCTCGATCACCAGGAAGGCGAACGGTCGGTCGTCGAACTGCGCCGCGAGGAACGCCTGGACCCTGTCGTCACCCCACGGGACGGGTCGGAACCCGTCCGGCCCGCCCGTGACCGCCTCCGCTATCGCCCGGAACGCCGGCCTGCTGCCGTCGTAGATCAACAGCGTGCGGGACACGTTTCGCGCTGGGCGTCTCGGACGTTTGAACGTTGTCGAACGGGGTGTGCTTCGCCGGGACTCCCCTGCGGTGCGAGCCGGTGTCTCGTCGAGACGCGTCTCACCCGAAGTACTCGGCCAGTCGCTCTGCGGCCGTCTCCAGGCGCGGGGTCACCAGCGCGAACCGGAACCAGTCGCTCGCGGACTCGCCGAAGGCCTCGCCGGGCATGCCCGCGACGCCGGCTTCGTCGATCAGTCGCTCGACGTTCTCCAGCGTCCCGGGGACGTCGCCGAACCGTGCCATCACGTAGAACGCGCCCTCTGGGACGGTGTACTCGGCGCCGGCCGCGTCCAGAGCGTCGGTGAACGTCTCGACGCGCTCGGCGAGGAGTTCGCGGTTGGCCTCGTGGTAGGCCGGATCCGTCTCCCGGAGGGCTCTGAGGGCGGCGTACTGGCCCGGGCGGGTGGTCGCGACGTTGACGAGCATGTGCCGACTCTTGGCGTCCGCGACCAGGGCGTCGGGGAAGACGGCGTAGCCGACGCGCAGGCCGGTGACGGCGAACGTCTTCGAGACGGAGTTGGTGACGACGCGGTGGGGGGAGTCGACGTGCAGGGCACTGAAGAACTCGCCCGAGAGGTCGTAGTGGTCGTACACCTCGTCGCTGACGAGGACGGCGTCGTACGCCTCGGCGACGGCGACCAGTTCGCGCACGGTCGACTCGGGGTAGACGGCGCCGGTCGGGTTGTTCGGCGAGTTGACGACGATGGCCGCCGTCGCCTCGCTTGCCGCCGCGCGGACGTCAGCGGGGTCGAGACGTCCCGGCCCCTCGCCGTCGCCGGCGGTGACGAACCGCTGGACGCCGCCGAGCATCGACGTCTTCCCCGGGTAGTACGGGTAGACGGGATCGGTCATGATCACTTCACTGCCCGCGTCCCGTTCCAGTGCACGGGCCATCGCGAGGTAGTTCGCCTCGCCGCCGCCGTTGGTGATCACGACCTGCGACCGGTCGACGCCGCGTCGGTCGGCGATCTCGTCGCGCAACTCGGCCAGCCCCGCACTCGGCGGGTACTGGAACCGGTCGGACTCGAAGTCGGCGAACTCGCGGAGCCCCTCTCGCAACGCCTCGGGAGGTTCCCAGTCGGGGTTGCCCGACACCATGTCGACCACGTCCCGGTCGGCACCGGCGGCGTAGGACATCACGTGGAAAAACAGCGGCGTCTCGTACTCCATGGCGGCCCCTCGGGGGGACTCCCCCTGTGTCTTTCGGGTGCGGCGACCGTCGCCGGTGGCCGACCCGTCGAGCGGACCGGCCCGCGACACCGGAAATCGGGGAGAATTTGGGACAGCGTTTATGCCGGGAAATTCCTTGGTCCCGGATATGTCTCGCAAACAGAAACGGAGAGACGTGCTGAAAGCGGCAGGAACGGTCGTCCTCGTCGGCGGTCTGGCCGGTTGTGGCGGCGACGGCGGCGACGGCGAGGACGGCAACGCGAGCGACGGTGGGACCGGAACCGACGGCGGCACGGCGACGATGGCCGGCAACGCAGTCGTCAGACTCGCGCACCTCTCGCCCGACGCCGGCGAGGTGGACGTGTACTTCGACGACACCGCCGTCGCCGAGGGAGCGACGTTCGGCGACTTCGCCGCCACGGAGACGAGCGCCGGC
The DNA here is from genome assembly GCA_964542685.1 of uncultured Halobacteriales archaeon. Taxonomy (GTDB): domain Archaea; phylum Halobacteriota; class Halobacteria; order Halobacteriales; family Natrialbaceae; genus CAZIVN01. The sequence goes on along the minus strand of CAZIVN010000012.1, from coordinate 7,031 downwards.
ACGCGGACCGTCGAGGTGCGACCCGCCGGCGGGGACGAGGCGGTGTTCAGCACGGACGTCGAACTCGCGGCCGACACCCGGTACACCGTCGCCGTCATCGGCGAGGCCGGCGGCGAGGACTACGAACCCAGCCAGGAACTCACCGCCGCGGTCCTGGAGGACGACACCAGCCCGGTCGACGGGGACTCCGCGCGGCTCCGCCTCCTGCACGCGGTGCCAGACGCCGGTGCGGTCGACGTCACCCTCGAGGGACAGGACGGCGCGCTGTTCGACGAGGTCCCGTTCGGCGAGAGCGGCACCGTCACGGCCGAGGCCAACGACTACACCCTGCAGGTCCGCGAAGCCTCCCAGACCAACACCGGTCGGATCCTCGGGGACTTCGACGAGAGCCTGAACGGCGGCACCGCGTACACCGCGTTCGCGGCGGGCTACGTCTCCAGCGATCCGCCGGTCGACCAGTCGTTCGGACTCATCGTCGTCCAGGACCAGACTGGCGACGGGATGTCCGGGACGGCGACCGAAACCAGCGGCTGATCGAGTCCGAGGGCCCTCCCGACCGCGTTCGGCGGGCCGCCACGGGCCGCGGACGCGACCGAACAACGATTTTTCGGCACACCGGACCGACGATCGGGGGCGAGTCGCCGAAGCGTATACCGAGGTCCGGACCGTACGGGCCGTCGTGACAGACGTACACGTCGACCCCGAGGCGGCCCGTGAGACGGTCAGACGGTACTACCGGCGCGTCGACGCCGAGGACTACGAGGGACTGCTCGCGCTGTTCGCCGCGGACGTCCACTACGACCGCCCGGGACAGGAACCGATCGACGGGATCGACGCCCTCGAGCGGTTCTATCGGACGGAGCGACCGCTCGCGGACGGCTCTCACGACCTCCGAACCCTCGTCGTAGAGAACGACACCGTGGCGGTCCGGGGGGTCTTCTCGGGACGACAGGGTGAGACGACCGTGTCGTTCGGGTTCGCCGACTTCCACACGTTCGACGCCGAGGGACTGATCGCTCACCGCGTGACCTACACGGATCGCGACGAGGTGTAGCCACGGCGGGCGACGGCGTACCTGCGGGACGGCCCTGCGAAAACTTTCTTCATCCGAGGGTCCTTCCCACGCATCGTATGTCGAGTCAGGGGGCCGAGGAGATGGGCGCGAGTGACGCCGAGGGTGGGGTCGAGAACGAACCGGCGTCCCGATTCCGGACCGTTCTCGGCCGCCGGGTCGGTCCAGCGGTCAGAACCGCCGCCGCGGGCGGCGTCGTCGCGCTGGTCGGGTTCGCGCTCACTCGCTTTGCCGTCGCGGAGACGGCGACGTCGATGGCGATGCTGGACGAGTTCCTGCTCGTCGCGACGGTCCCGCTGGTCGGCGGGTTCGCCCTGGCGACGTTCGGCGTCATCCTCGCCGTCAGTACCTTCTCGCCGCCGTACGTCCGGACCGTCGCGACGTGGACGGTGGTCGGCACCGCGAGCATGATCTGTGTCGGCGTGCTCTCGACGCTCCCGTCGGGCGAGTCGTTCGCGACGCTGACGACGCCGCCGGCGATCAACGCCGTCCTGGCGGGGGCCGTCGGCGGGACCATTACGGGCGTGCTGTCGGCAGAGACCGACGTCAACCGCGAGGAACTCGTCCGGAAGAACGACGAACTGCGACTGCTCAACCGCATGCTGCGCGACCGGGTGCTCAACGCATCCGCGATCATCGACGGCGAGGCGGGTCTCGCCGCGGGGGGCGACGACCCCGAGGAGCGCATCGCGACGATTCGGAGCACCACCGACCGCATCGACGCGGCCATCGAGGAGGTGAAGGTGCTGATCGAGTCGGACCCGATCGACCGCGTCGACGGCGCAACGACCGACCTGTCGACGGCACTGCGGTCGGCGGTCGACCGCGTCGACGCCGCCGACGCACCCGGGGTACGGATCGACGGGTCGGTCCCCGACGGCTGTCGGGTGGACGTCGGCGACGACCTCTCGGTCATCGTCGACCGGTTCGTCGACCTCGCCGTCGCGCGGGCGAGGGCGCCGGTCACGGCCCGGGTCGACGGCGACGACACGACCGCACGACTCACGCTGGCGTACGAGGGCGAGGGCCTGTCGCCGGCGGAACGCGGCGTCGTCGACAGCCAGCGTATCGCCGAGTTCGATTCGCCGTCCGTCGAGTTCGGGCTCTCGGTGGTCGCCGTGCTCGCCGGGCGCTACGGCGGGGACGTCGAGTTCGACGACGGCCCACCCCGGTCGCTGACGCTTTCGTTGCCACGGGCCGGCGGGACCCCGACGTGGTCGTCCTCGCGAGTCGGGCAGACGGGACTGCGACCCGACCAGCTTCGCAACATCGGCGTCGCCTCGGCCGTCGCCGGCGTCGCGATGGGCGGGATCATGGCGTCGTTCACCGGGCTGATCCCGGTGATCGGGTCGCTGTACGGCGTGTCGAACGCGGCCATCGGCTGGCTCAGTCACGTCTTCCACAGCCTCGTGTTCGGACTGACCGCCGTCGCGGTCCTGGAGCGGTCGCCGCTGTCCGACGCTCGTCGGTTCGCCCCGCGTCGACTCGGCTACGGGGTCGTCGTCGGCGTCGCGCTCTCGCTGGTGGCCGCGGGCGTCGTGATGCCGCTCTGGTTGCGGCTGCTCGGCACGGCGACGCCGGTCCCGAACGTCTCGCTGGTCGGCCTGGTCGGCCACGTCGTCTGGGGTGGCCTGTTGATCCTCGTCTACGACGCGCTCCCCGGCGGCGTCGAGTGAAAGAACCCGTAGGGGGAACGACTACCTACTTCGCCTGGGGACAGGGCCGGAGGCGTTCGCGCTCCGGGAGCGCGGAGTGATTCACCGCGTAGATGGTCACGACGTCGTTCTCGAAGACCGTCTCGAAGGCCGGTCCCTCGAAGTTCCGCATGTGGATCCCGTAGTTCTCTCGCTCGTTGCTCCCGACGTACACGTAGTCGACCTCGTAGGTCCGCAACACCGCCGCCATGTCCGCCTCGGGCCCCGTGTAGACGGCGTCGGCCCGTTTTGCACGACACTCGAAGGCGGCGTTCCCGCGGTAGCCACGCTGGTGGTCCCACCCGATGATTGCGTTCGCACTCGACAGCGTGGAGGCGGGGTTGGTGAAGCTGTACGTCTGGTGACCGGGCGCCTCGACGATCGTCGGCGATCCCTGGTCGTCGAGCCACCGGATCGCCGCCAGTTCCTGCGTGTTGAACGTCTCGTGGACCGCCATGCCGTCGACGGTGTTCGGTTCGTCGTCGGTGAGGTCGGGGTGGACGACCGTGTGGGCGATCAGACCGGCAAAGGGCAGGCTCGCGACGAGGACGACCACCACCACCGCGGCGACGGCGACGGGGCCGAGGCGGTCCCACGGGGACGGGCCCCCTGGGCCGGCCCCGCCTGCGGCGCCCCCGTCGGTCGCCGTGGCCGCACTCTCGCCGCCCGGCGTCGCGTCGCTCGTCCGGTCGAGCAGCGCGTCCCAGCCCCGCGCCAGAGCGAGCGCGCCGGTCGTCCCGGCGGCGGCCCCGAGCAACGTCCAGGCCTGGACCGCCACCTTCAGCGTCGTGTTCCAGCGCTGCTGGGTCGGCGGCCACACCTTCGCGTACACGAGCTCCATCGACAACACGAGGCCGACGCCCGCGACGAGCAACACGCCCTCGTAGGCCATCCGGTCGGTCCGGACGAGCCACCACCCGCCGACGATCAGCGGCAGCGTCACCGCGAGCACCGGGAACGAGAACGCGAGTGCGATCACGAGGCCGACGAGGAGAGTGATGACGCCGAGCAGCGGCGCGACCGGCGACTCCTCGCGAAGCGGGGTGACACAGCGCCACCCGAGGTACGTCGCCAGAAGCGCCAGGACGCCGCCGTAGATGACCAGGAACGGTCCGAGGTCCGACTGTTCGGGCAGGAACCCGACTCCCTCGTTGGTCGGGACGGAGCCGAACACCAGGAACGGCGACGCGATGGCGACGCCGATGGCGACGACGACTGCTGCGACGACCACGCCCAGGATCAGGCGCCAGGCCTCCGCGGCGAGGCGGGCGCCGAGGTCGGCGTCGTCGTCCCGGTCGGCGTCGGGCAGGCGCGACTGGAGGCCAGCGAACCGTTCCGGGACCAGGGTGGCCGGATGCGCGTCCGCGGCGGCGACGGCCAGGAAGGTCACGCCCGCGGCGGTCGGCAGCGACCAGGTGTTCATGAAGCCGAACAGCCCGGCGACGGCGCCGATCCCACCGAAGACGATGGCGAGTCGCCGCCGGCGCTGCTCGGCGGGCGTCCGGTAGTAGGCGAAGGCAAGCGCGGCCGACAACAGCACGTACCCGTTCGCCAGTGCGTGGCCGTGGAGGTCGGCTTTCACCAGCGAGTACAGGGGGAACTCCTGGAGGGTACCGGGGACGACGTAGCGGGTGTACCACCAGGTCCACTCCCCGACGGTGCCCTGGGACTGGGAAGCCGCCGCCACGCTCTCCTTCCCGAACCGCGATGTCATGAAGCCGAAGGCGGTCTGCGTGACCGGTTCGCGGATCGGTTCGGGGAGGTGTGACGCCAGGAGGCGCAGCGCCGTCGTCGTCGCGCCGCCGACGGCGACGAACAGGACCGCGAGCGTGCCGCCGAGGCGGTACGACCGGCCCGCCGCCGAGACGACGGCGCCGCCCAGACCGTAGGCGGTGACGACGAGGATGCCGTAGAAGGCGGCGATGCCGAGGTTGAACCCGAAGCGGGGGTGGGTTCCGGTCAGGGCGCTGAACGCCGCGACCTGCAACTGGGTCCCGTAGTAGTACCGCATGACCTCGCCGGCGTACCAGAAGTCCTCCGGCGGGAGCGTCTCTGCGGCCAGGAGCGCCTTCACCAGGCCGTAGTGCAGGAACTGTTCGCCCCCGGCGGGCGTGATTCCCGGGCGCGTGGACCGGACGACGGCGAAGGCCAGGAACGCCACGATGAAGACGCCGTACGCCCCGGCGACGGCCCGCCAGTTCGGCCGTACCCCCCAGCCGTAGGCGAACAGCCCCATCGCGGCGACCAGCAGGGCCGACAGGACGACCGTGTGGAGGCCGAACGTGACCTGTCCGATCCAGAACGCGAGGATGGTAAACGGGATCAGCGCGCTGGGAAGCGCGAGTGCCGCACCGCGCCGCGGGAGACTGTCGAAGAAGAACGCGGCGATGGGCGCACCCGCTGCCGTCAGGGCGGCGAAGACGAGGGCCCACTGCAGGAGGATCCAGACTTCCATGTGTGAGTGGGTACGGCCGCGGCGTATATGTTTTTTGAACGGTTCAGCCGTCGTCCTCGTGTGGGACGACGCCGCGTGGCCCGTCCGCGTCACCGACGAAGCCGGTCTTGAACGCGACCCACCCGAGCACCGAGATGGCGACGATGGGCAGGAGGACGACGAACCCCCACAGTGGCTCCAGTCCCCACCGCAACAGCAGGAGGACGTCTGCGACCCCGAGCGCGAAGAAGGGCAACACCGCGAGCGCCGCCCGCTTGCGGCTCATGTGCCCGTCGGGGTCGTCGTCGGGGATCGGACTCGACATAGCCGACGGTTGGACCGCCACGGGCAAAAAGAGCGTGATCCGTCCGGGGCTCCGCGGTGACCGCCGTGGGGCCCCGGGAGACCGTGTGGCGTGGTGACACCGATCTGCCCGCCGACGAAGGGCCAGATATCAACCGTCGGACGGTCGCTCCGACGCCATGCAGGACACGGAGACGGCACCCGTCCAGACGGCGTGGGAGGCGTTCGACTGTTACGGCTGTGGCCAGGCCAACGAGGCGGGCCTCCAGCTGGAGCGCCACGTCTCGGCCGACGGCGAGCGACTCGTCGCGACGCACGACCCGGACGAGACGCACACGTCGGGCGCCGAGAACGTCGCGTACGGCGGACTGGTCGCGAGCCTGATCGACTGTCACTCGATCTGGACGGCCATCACGTTCGCACACCGCGAGGCCGGGTACGGCCTCGCCGACCGGCAACTGGAGTACGTCACCGGCGACCTCTCGGTGGACGTCCGCGAACCGACGCCGCTCGACGAACCGCTCCGGATCGAGGCGACGGTCGAGGGCGAGGTGGGGCGGACGGTCACCGTCGCCAGCGAGGTCGACACCGGGGAGCGGACGACCGCGACCGGTGCGGTGACTGCCGTCGAGGTCTCCGACCACTACGGTCGGTCCTGATACTACCGGACAGAACTATCGTAGTCGTTGAAAGTCAATGCGCACACTCCTCGGGAAGAGCGGCCAGCGAGCGGCTCGCTGGCCGCGTCACTCCGAGGAGTGTGCAAATAGTTTCAACGATTACTATATTTGAACGAACTCGCCGATCGTCGGCGAGTTCGTTCGCAGTGACTTCTGTCCGGCAGTATGACGGGAGCGCCCCCGGCCGGACGTGTCCGTCAACCCTTTTGACGCGCCGCCCGAGGGTTCGAGCATGTACGACGAGGCGGACCTCGACGCGATCCGGGAGGCGAAAGCCGAGTGGGAGCGCGAGGCGGTCGACCCGGTCGTCGACCGGTTCGGCGAGCGCAAGGAGACGTTCACCACCGACACCGGCGGACAGGAGGTACAGCGCCTGTACACGCCGGCCGACGTGCCCGACTTCGACTACCTGGAGGACCTCGGGTTCCCCGGCCAGGAGCCGTACACCCGGGGCGTCTACTCGACGGGGCACCGCGGTCGCCTGTGGACGATGCGCCAGTACGCCGGCTTCGGCACGCCGGAGGAGACCAACGAGCGGTTCCACTACCTGCTGGACGAGGGCCAGACCGGCCTGTCGATGGCGTTCGACCTCCCGACGCAACTCGGGTACGACTCCGACGCCGAGATGGCCGCCGGCGAGGTCGGCAAGTCCGGCGTCGCCATCGACACGCTCGCCGACATGGAGACGGTGTTCGAGGGCATTCCGCTTTCCGAGGTGTCGACGTCGATGACGATCAACGCGCCGGCGTCGGTCCTGCTGGCGATGTACATCGCCGTCGGCGACAAGCAGGGCGTCGACCGCGACCAGCTGCGGGGCACTATCCAGAACGACAACCTCAAGGAGTACG
>CAZIVN010000011.1:0-20247 GCA_964542685.1 uncultured Halobacteriales archaeon | reverse complement strand
GCGGCGACCGGACGGGGACGAAGGTCCGCGCGATCGAGGACGCCGTCGCGGCCGGGGCCGACGAGGTCGACGTGATGGGCAACCTGGGGTACCTCAGGTCCGGCATGGACGACGCCGTCCGCGAGGACCTCGCTGCGATGGTCGAGGCCGCGGGCGAGGCGACGATCAAACTGATGTGCGAACTGGGCGGGCTCACCGAGGCCGAGGCCGAACGGGAGATCGAGATCGGCGTCGACGCCGGCTTCGACTACCTCAAGAACTCCAGCGGCTTCGGCGCCGGCGGCGAGGCCACCGTCGACCGCGTCCGCTTCCTCGCCGAGCGCGTCCCCGACGACGTCGGCGTGAAGGCCAGTGGCGGCATCGGGACGGCCGACGAGGCCCGCGCGATGCTCGACGCGGGGGCCGACCTCCTCGGCGCCTCCAGCGGCGTGGCGATCGTCGAGGACGCGGACGGTGCCTGCGGGGCGGCGCCGCCGGACGACGACGGGCAGGAGGGGCGGACCGATGCGTACTGACGACGCCGACCGGTCGGACGCGAGCGTGGCCGTCGTCGGGTCGTACAACCACGGCCTGACGATGTCGGTCCCGTCGCTGCCGGTGCCCGGCGAGACGGTCCTGGGGGAGGACTTCGCCGAGGGCGTCGGTGGCAAGGGGTCGAACCAGGCCGTCGCGGCCGCACGGCTGGGCGCCGACGCCGCGTTCGTCGGGCGCCTCGGGGACGACCGCTTCGCTGCGGACGCCGAGGCGCTCTGGGACCGCGAGGGCGTCGACGCGAGCGCCGTCGACCGCGTCGCGGGGACCCACACCGGCGTCGGCTTCGTCGTCGTCGAGGAGGGCGGCGAGAACGCCATCGCGGTCGCGCCCGGCGCGAACGAGGCGTTCGGCGCGCCGGCGGTCCGCGAGGCCGCGCCGACGATAGAGGGCGCCGACGTCCTGCTGACCCAACTCGAGATCGGCGACGAGGCGGTCGCAGCGGCACTGGCGGCCGCGACGGACGCCGGGACGGAGGCCGTCCTGAACCCGGCACCGGCCCGGGAACTGCCCGCGTCGACGCTCGCGGCCGTCGACGTCCTGACGCCGAACCGGACCGAGGCCAGGCTCCTTGCCGGCCACGACCCCGACGCCGACGTGGACGACCGACCGCTCGCCGCGTCGCTCCTCGACCGTGGGCCCGACGCGGTGGTGCTCACGCGAGGGGCCGACGGCGCCCTCGTCGTCACCGACGACGGCGCGACGGCGGTCCCGGCCATCGACCCCGACGTGGTCGACACGACCGGCGCCGGTGACGCGTTCAACGCCGGGTTCGCGGTGGCGCGGGCAGAGGGCCTGCGCCTGGTCGAGGCCGTCCGCTTCGGCGTCGTCGCCGGCGGCCTGGCGTGTACGGCCTACGAGGTGGTGCCAGCGCTGCCGACTCGCGAGGCCGTCGCCGAGTGGCGGTCGGACTGACCGGCCGGCGTGCTGGACGGGCCACCGCCGGACACGCCCCGGGGTTATTAGTCGTCGTCCCCCCACCGTGGGGCCATGACCGACGGGACGAACGACCCGCGGCGAGTGATCGTCGACACCGACACCGCCGGCGACGACACGCAGGCCCTCCTGATGCTGGCGACCAGCGACCGGATCGACCTCGAAGCGGTGACGGTCTGTGCTGGCAACGTCGCCTTCGACCACCAGGTCGAGAACGCGAAGTACACGCTGTCGCTGGTCGACGACGGGACGACGGTGTACGAGGGCGCCCGGGAGCCACTGCTGAAAGACCACACGTTCGCCGACTACGTCCACGGCGAGGGCGGCCTCGGCGGCGACCTGTTCCCCGACACCGGCATCCCCTCCGGCGACCGCCACGCCGTCGACGTCATCGTCGAGACGGCCCGAGACCACCCCGGCGAGGTGACCCTGGCCTGCATCGCGCCGCTGACGAACGTCGCGCTGGCGCTGCAGCGCGAACCGGACCTGGGGGACCTGCTGGACGAGGTGTGGGTGATGGGCGGGTCGGTCAACCACGTCGGCAACGTCACGCCGGCCGCCGAGTACAACTTCTGGGTCGACCCCGACGCCGCGAAACTCGTGCTGGGCGACCTCGACGTCACGCTGTTCGACTGGGGGCTGACGGTCCGGGACACCGGGTTCGACGCCGACACGCTCGACGAGTTCGCCGGCGGCGACACCGCGCTCTGTGACTTTTTCGCCGAGATATCGGGCTCCGTCCGGGAGTTCACCCGGGAGTCACTCGGCGAGGACATGACGACACAGCCCGACTCCGCGCTCGCGGCGGCGCTGGTGACCCCGGACCTGATCGAGTCGACGAGCCGGTACCACGTCGACGTCGACGAACGGGAGGGCCTGACGCGGGGCTACTCGGCCGTCGACGAGACGGGCGTCACGGACGGCGACCCGCGAACGACCGTCGTCGAGTCGCTCGACGCCGAGCGCTTCGAGGCGACGTTCCGTGCGATGCTGTTCGCGGGATCGCCCGACGAGGCGCTCTGAGCGGGTGCCCGCGGTCGCGGTCTGCAGGACCGTAACCGGTACGTCCCTCCCCGCCGTCGCTCTGTCCGTGGTCCGACTCAGACCCGCACGCGCCGCGGACGCCGCGGCCCTGCAGGCGACCCACGTCGCCGCCATCGAGGCGTTCGGCCCGGACGCCTACGACGAGCGCCAGGTTCGCGCCTGGGCGACGAAAGAGGGCGACCCGGACCTCGCGCTCGACGACCCGGACGAACAGGTGGTCGTCGCGGAACCGGAGCCGGGAGACAGGCGACCGGACGAGGAGGACGCGCCGGACGTCGCGGGGTTCGGCCACGTCGCCCTGGACGGCGTCCGGAGCGCGCCCGAGGACCGGGCCGCGGCGCTCGCGGACCGCGAGACGGCGGAGGTCATCGCCGTGTACGTCCACCCAGCGTACGCCAGCTCGGGGCTGGGGACGCGCCTGCTGTCCTGGAACGAGGCCCGGGCCAGAGAGCGCGACTGCGAGGTCGTCGGGTTGCTCGCCTCGCAAAACGCCGTCGGGTTCTACGAACGCCGGGGGTACGAGGCGCTGGCGACGGTCACCATCGAGAACACCGGCGGCGTGGAGATGCCGACGACGTGGATGGAGCGAGCGCTGGGCTGAGCGTCACCCCCACCCGTCCGCGCTCGCCGTCACTGGAAGGAGACGATGACGTCGTCCAGGTCCGGGACGAGGGCGTGGGCGACGTCGGTCGTGGTGACGATGCCGACCAGTTCCTCGTCGTCGGTGACGGGGAGTTTCTTGATATCGTTCGAGCGCATCCGGTCACAGGCCGTCTCGACGGGAGCGTCGACCGGGACGGTCACGACGTCTTTCGTCATCAGGTGGGTGATGGGGAGTCGCTCGATGTCGTGTTCGGCGGCGACGGCCCTGACGACGTCCGTCTCGGTGACGATGCCCGCGATGCCGTCGTCCTCGACGACCAGGGCCCCGATCCGGTTGCGCTGGAGGATCCGGGCGGCGTCGGTGACCGCCGTGTCGCGTTCGACCGTTCGCACCGGACTGCTCATGACTGCCTCGACTGTCTGATCCAGAACGTTCCGTTCCATGTGCCGTTCGTCTGGTACACCCCGTGTCAACTTCTGACATGGGCGGGAGCAAATAGCTGTCGACGGACCGCCTCGGTGCCGCCCCGTCAGGAGAAGAACTTCAGCAGGTCGTCGCGTTTCTGGTCGTGGAGGTGCTCGCCGATGGCGTCGTTCAGGGCGTCGATGGAGCCCCGCTTCGCCGTGATGGGGGCGACCGTCTCCCGCCACTGCTGCCACGGCGGCACCAGGCCGAGGCGGTCACAGAGGTCGTTCAGGCGCTCGTCCCGATCCGACACCTTGTCCATCTTGTTGACGGCGACGACGATCGGAATCCCGACGTCCCGAAGGAAGGCGAACATCTCGACGTCGTAGGGTACTTCGTCGGGCCCGGAGTGGCGGTCGATGATCTCGACGGCGCTGTTGCCGTCGACGACGAGGACCCCCACGAGGATGTCGTCGGCGTGGGACTCGACGTAGCGGACGACGTCCGTCTTGATCTGCTCGCGGCGGTGCTCCTCGACGCCGGACATGAACCCGAACCCGGGCAGGTCCGTCAGCACGAAGTCGTCGCTCGCCCAGTCGTAGTGGTTCGGTTGCTGGGTCACGCCCGGTTTCCCGCCGGTCGGGACGTCGTGGCCGGTGATCTCGCGCATCAGCGTCGACTTCCCGACGTTCGACCGCCCGACGAGGACGACCTCGTCGCTGCGGTCCGGGCGGCCCTCGAACATGGCAGAGCGTACAGCGCTGGCGCGGATAAGGGTGTCTCTCCGGGACGGCGCGGCCGGACCTTTTTCTCCGGGGGCGCCGAGAGGGTGAGCGTGCGACTCGTACAGGTCTCGATTCCGACGGGGAAACGGGACGCGGTGCTGTCGACCCTGGACGACGAGGGCATCGACTACGTGGTGGCCGACGAGACGAGCGGGCGCGAGTACACCGCCGTGGTCACGTTCCCGCTGCCGACGAAGGCCGTCGAACCGACCCTGGAGTCGCTCCGGGAGGTCGGCATCGAACGCGACGCCTACACGGTCGTCCTGGCGGCCGAGACGGTCGTCTCGCGCCAGTTCGACGACCTCGTAGAGCGCTACGAGGAGGAGCGCGACGCCGACCGGATCGCCCGCGAGGAACTGCGGGCCAGGGCCGAGGAGATGGCGCCGGCGACGAAGACGTACGTCCTGATGACCGTCGTCAGCGTCGTCATCGCGACGGCCGGCCTGTTGCTCGACTCGCCGTCGGTCGTCGTCGGGTCGATGGTGATCGCACCGCTGATCGGGCCGGCCATGGCGACCAACGTCGGGACCGTCCTGGCCGACGAGGACCTGTTCGCTCGCGGCGCGAAACTCCAGGTGCTCGGGCTCCTGCTCGCGGTCGTCGCCGCGACGGCCTTCGCCGCGGTCGTGAAGACGGTCAACCTCGTCCCCCCGGGACTCGACCCCACGAGCGTCGGCGAGATCGCCGAACGCACCGCGCCGGACGTGCTGTCGCTGGTCGTCGCGCTCGGTGCCGGCGTCGCCGGCGCCGTCAGCCTGCGGTCGGGCGTCTCGGCGTCGCTGGTCGGCGTGATGATCGCCGTCGCGCTGGTGCCGCCGACCGCGGCCATCGGGATCGGCATCGCCTGGGGCCTGCCGTCGGTCGTCGTCGGGTCGAGCGTCCTCGTCCTCGTCAACGCGCTGTCGATCAACCTCGCGGCGCTGGCGACGTTCTGGTACGGCGGCTACCGCCCGGAGTCGTGGTTCGCACTGGAGGGAGCCCGGTCCGCGCTGGCGAAACAGGCCGGCGTGCTCGTCGCCGCCATCCTCGTCCTCTCGGTGGCGCTTGGCGGGGTGACCTACGGGACGTTCCAGGAGGCGACGATGGAACAGTCGGTCCGCTCGGAGGTCGACGCGACCGTCGGGGAGGACGGTACCGTCCAGTCGGTCCGCATCGAAACCGCCGGTGGACCGCTGACGGCGCCGCTGTCGGCCGAGCCCGAGCGGGTCGTCGTGACCGTCGGCGTCGCCGACGGCGAGCGCCCGCCCGACCTGGCCGAGCGCATCCGCGAACGGCTGGCCGCGGCTGGCCACGGGTCGCCGACGGTGACGGTTCACTTCGTCGACGTCCAGACGGCAGGTGGGGACGAACGGCCCCGGCGAGACACGGCGGCCACGGTCGGCGGGCCCTACTCGTCGAACGGCAACTCCGGTTCGTACCCGATGGCGGCGACGGCGGCGTCGAGGACCCCGTCCAGGTTCTCCTCGTCGGTGACGCTCATGTAGTGGTCGGCGTCGACGTCCCGCGATTCGTCGGCCTTGTTACAGACCGTCAGGAGCGGCGTGTCGAACGTCGCGGCGAGGTCGTCCCGGAGGGCCAGTTGGACGTCGACCGGGTAGCCGCAGTTCATGCTCGCGTCGACGAGGACGAGGACGCAGTCGGCGAGGTGTTCCAGTGCGCTGACGGCCTGCCGTTCGATGGCCGTGCGCTCGGCCGCCGGCCGGTCCAGCAATCCCGGCGTGTCGACGATCTGGTAGCGGACGTGGTCGCGCTCGAAGTGGCCGACGGCGATGCCCTCGGTCGTGAACGGGTAGCTCGCAGTCTCGTTGCTGGCCCGCGTGACGCTGTTGACGAACGAGGACTTGCCGACGTTGGGGTAGCCCGCGACGACGATGGCCGGTTCGTCCGGGCGGATGTCGGGCAGGTCCCGCAGGTCGTTCCGGGCCTCGCCGACGAGTCGGAGGTCGTCGCCGACCTCCTCGACGACGTCGGCCAGTCTGGCGAAGGCCTGCTTGCGGAGTTTCCGCGCGGTGTCGGCGTCGCCGGAGAGGCGGGGCTGGTACTCCTCGCGCAGGGCGATGGCCTGGTCGCTGGCCCAGGACAACTCGGACAGCGCCTGGCGGAGGCCGTCGACGCCCCGGTCGTCGGGGTCGCTCGGGTCGCGGTCCGACCCGACGATGGCGTCGGCGAGTTCGTAGTAGAACGGGTCGACGGCGTCGAAGTCGGGCCACGCGGTGACGACGTTGTCGAGGTTGTCCGAGACGATGTTCGTCGCCGTCAGGAGCATCGACTGCTGGGCCTCGAGGCCGCTCTTGGCCCTGCCGGCCCGGGCCGCCCGCGAGAACGCCTTGTCGACGAGTTCCTCCGACGTGGGTGCCGTCGGCAGGTCCTCGAAAATCATGGCTACTGGTACGACGCCACCACGGAAAAGCGGCGCGTTTCGCCCGTTCGCCGCCCGTCGGACACGGACGCCCCCGGGCGGACGGGGAGTTCGGGGAAACAAGACACATGGGTCGTCGGACGGGAGCGTCCGTATGACCGACTGGAACGCGGTCCTCTGGGGGTTCGCGACGGTCGTCGTAGGTGGACTGCTGGCGACCGGCCTGCCCGGCGTCGGCCACGTCGCGGCCGGCATCGTCGGGGGCGTCGTCGCCGGCTACCTCGCCGACGGCGGCGTTCTCTCGGGAGCCTGGCACGGACTGCTCGCGGGGATGCTCGGCGGCGTCGTCGTCGCCGTCCTGTTCGCCGTCCTCCTCGGCCTCGTCGCGAGCGTCGGGCTCGGTCCGCTGGGGGCTCTCGCCGGCGGTGCGGTCCTCGTCGGCGGCGTCGCCATCGCGTTCGTCCTGGCACTGGACAGTGCGCTGGGCGGCGCCATCGGCGGACTGCTGGCCTAACGGCGCTCGCGCAGTTCCGCACGCAGGTCCGCCAGGTCGAGGTCGTTGGCGGCCAGCAGGACGAGCAGGTGGTAGACGAGGTCCGCACTCTCGTGGGCCAGCGCCTCGGGGTCGTCGTTCTTGGCCGCGAGCAGTACCTCGGTGCTCTCCTCGCCGAGTTTCTCCAGAACGGCGTCGTCGCCCTTCTCGTGTGTGAACAGCGATGCGGTGTAGGAGTCCTCCGGGAGCCGTTCCTTCCGGTCCTCGATGACCGCGAACAGTTCGTCGAGGACGGGGTCGGCGCCCCCGGCCTCCACCGCGTCGGCGCTGTCGGCGGCGCCCACGCCGGGCCCGTCGTCGCTCACACGAACCCCTCCATCTCCCGGATGTCCTGCAGTTCCTCGAACCGGTCGGCGTCCTCGCGGCCGGAGTCGAAGACGCCAGCTGCGACCTCGATGGGCGCGTTCGTGCGGGCCGCGAGCGCCAGCGAGTCGCTCGGGCGGGCGTCGACGACCGTCGTGGTCCGGGGGGTGTCCAGGTGCAGGTCCGCGATGTACGTCCCCCCCTCGTCGCGGTCCTCGATCTCGCTGACCGTCACCTGCGTCACCCGCCCGCCGAGTTCCTCGACGACGTCCAGCAAGAGGTCGTGGGTCAGCGGCCGGCCGATGTCCTCGGCGTCCATCCCCCGTGCGATGCTCCGTGCCTCCTCGAACCCGATGAAGATCGGCAACACGTCGTCCTCGCCGTCCACCGCGAGCACGACGACGGGCACGGGGCCGTCTGGCGTGCCGGCGACCCGAACGGCGTCGATGCGAGCCTCCATGGCGGAGGAGACGGGCGCGAACGAGAAAAGCCCTCGTACTGCGATTCGTCCGGAGACGTACCGCCGGGGGAACCTCGACGACTGCTCGCTCGCCGGGTGTCGGCGAGCGACGTCGAAACAGTCCCGCCGACGGTCTCGTACTGTTTCGTTTCATCTATTACCGGTGAGTGCCGGTACCGTGCTGGGACTCACCGGTAAACAGTGAAACTAAACAGTATCACTGGAACGACGCGCCCTCCGGCGTGGCGGCGAACAGCGACCGCGCCAGCAGGCCAAACCCCGCCGCAATGAGAATCCCCTGGACGAACAGGGCGTCGACGGCACTCCACCCGAGTCCCAGCGCCGCGAGGCCACCACCGAGGACGCCGAGCGTGATGGCGGCGAACCCGTAGCTGAACAGGTGGAGCGGTTTCGAGTCGTGCCGGTCGGCGGCGCGACGCGCGAACAGCGAGATTCCGGCACCGATGACGACGGTGATCGTCGTCACGACGGTCGCGATCGTGGCTGTGGTCGGCGATGGGAGCATGGTGTGTCGTGAGTCGGCGAGTCGGTACACCGGCGGCGGAGTCTCGTCGCGGGACGGCGGATCGTCGGCGGACCGGGAGCGCGGTTCGTGTGGATCGGTTCGTCTGATAGTTCGTCCGAACCACACTTCAACGGGAACGGCGGTTCCCAGTCCGTGAGAACGACTCACGTGGCGTCGGGACGATCCGTGTGACCGCTCGAAAAAGGGTGTCCGCCGTGTCGTCGGTCGGTACGTCAGTCGGCTCTGACGCCGGTGGTCTCGGTCGCCCGCTCCGGCACCGGGGTGTACATCCGGTAGATGCCCCAGATCAGCAGCACGACCAGTCCGGCGATCACCAGTCCGGTCCGGATGGTCGGGTCGATGGCCGGGTAGATCGTGTTGACGACCTCGCCGGCCTCGTTGGTCTGTTCGACGGGCGCCGCGCCGTACGGCTTCCCGGCGAGAATCTCGACGATACCCAGCACGACGATGCCCAGCATCATCAGCGCGCCGCTGAGTCCGAGCATCGCCTTGTCGATCGTGTCGTATGTGGTTTCGAGTGTCATCGTGTGTCACCTCCGTGGATCAGCCCATGAGGTACTTCAGTTTCGGGCGCTCCCGGACGATCTTCGTCTGTTCGAGGATCGCGTCGAGGCCGAAGTACCGGCCGGCCGCGAGCGCGGCCACTGTGACGAACAGCAGCAGGCCCATGAAGTCGCCGCTGACGACGCCGTGGGCGAAGTCGGCGTTCCCGACCCAGAACAGGGTCATGAAGAACGCGCCGCCGAACGCCGCCAGGCGCGTCAGGACGCCGGCCATGATCGCCAGGCCGATCAGCGTCTCGAAGACGGGCACGCCAGGTTCGATCAGCCACGCCAGGTTGTTCCCCATCCACACCGGGAGGGGCCCCAGCGCGGTGCCCTCCATTCCCTGGAGGTAGATCGGCCCGTAGCTGTAGGCCAGGCCGCCCTCGAGGAGTTTCGTGACGCCTGCGTGGAAGAACCACCACCCGGTGATGACCCGCAGGATCGCCAGCCAGTACCCCGCCAGTGGCGTCGCGACCCCGACGTCGAGCGTGTCTGCGAACGGGTTCGCGCGTTGGTAAGACATCTTCGTCACCTCACGTGAGTAGATTCGCCGGCACACCCCATATAAACTGGAGCCCGTTCCCACGATGTGAGAAACCACCCACGAATCTGGGCCGACGAATTATATACTGGCGAATATGTTCGAAACGGTGGGCCGACGAAACGGATCGAACGTTTTCTTCGACTTCGAGTACTACGCTCCGCGACCCGGCCCGACCGCGAACCGGGGCGTTTTCCACCCACGGGGTCGTGGCGCCGTCTATGACCGACGTGACAGAGCAGGACGCCGACGGCGAGGCGACCGCCGACGCCGGCGACCCCGTCGAGGTGACCGTGGAGACGACCGATGCCGTCACAGAGTCAGGGGAGACTGGCGACGACGGGACCGGGAGCGGGGTCGACGACGACCGGACTGACGAGGAGACGGAGAGCGACGAGACGGCGGACGACGCCGAGGACCGCGTCGTCCTCGTCACGGGCGCAGCGTCCGGCATCGGACGGGCGACCGTCGAGCGGTTCCACGAGCGAGGCTGGACCGTCTGGGCGACGGACGTCGCGACCGAGCGCCTGACGAACCTGCCCGAGGGGGTCCACGCTGCCGAACTCGACGTGACCGACGCCGACGACCGCGAGCGGGTCGTGGCACGGATCGTCGAGGCGTCGGGGCGCCTGGACTGTCTCGTGAACAACGCGGGCTTCGCCGTGCCCGGCCCCGTCGAGGACGTCCCCGTCGAGCGCGGCCGCGAGCAGTTCGAGATTCTCGTCCACGGCCCGCACGGCCTCGTCCGCGAGACGCTCCCGCACCTGCGCGAGCGCGGGGGCACGGTCGTCACCGTCACCAGCGTCCTCGGCCGGACGGCCCTGCCCGGCGCCGGCCTCTACAGCGCCGCGAAGTTCGCCGCCGAGGGACTGACCGACGCGCTCCGGATGGAACTAGCCGACACCGACGCCGACGCCGTCGCCGTCGAACCCGCGTGGGTCGAGACGGCGTTCGAGCGGACGGCACTGGACGAACTCGACGCCCTGGACCGGACCGACGTCTACGACGAGGTGTACGACCGGTACGAACGGGGCGTACTCGACGGCGGACCGCTCGCCGTCTCGCCGGACCGCGTCGCGGAGGCGGTCGTGACCGCCGCCGAGGCGAGCGCTCCCGAGAGCCGCTACCCCGTCGGCGCCGTCGCGCAGGCCGTCGCCGCCGCGCGGTACCTCCCCGACCCCATCGCCGACCGCGTCACGCTGACGGTGTCGAAGCTCGTGGCCGCGGTTTCGTAGCGACCACCGACGGTAGCGGCGGACCCGCCGGTCAGGCCTCGACCGGATCCCGCTCGAAGAACGCCAGCTCGTGGATCCGGTCGTCGTCGGTCAGTTCCGGGTGGAAGGCAGTCCCGACGATCGGACCCTGGCGGACGGCGACAGGCCTGTCGTCCCAGGTCGCCAGTACCGTCACGTCGTCGCCGACCGCGTCGACGACGGGCGCGCGGATGAACACGGCGTGGAACGGGTCGTCGAAGCCGGCGACCGGGAGCGGTGCCTCGAAACTGTCGACCTGGCGGCCGAAGGCGTTCCGGTCGACGGTGACGTCCAGCAAGTCGAGGGTGTCGACCCGGTCGTCGCCGGCGTCCTCGGCGGCGACGATCAGGCCCGCACAGGTCACGAGCATCGGCTTGCCGGCGGCGGCGTGGTCGCGAATCTCCTCGTCGATGCCCTCGTCGGCCAGGAGTCGTGAGATGGTCGTCGACTCGCCGCCCGGGACCAGCAGGAGGTCGCAGTCGGGCACCAGTCCCGACTCGCGGATCTCGACGACCTCGACGGACTCGCCGTGGCGCCGTCCGGCGCGGCGGATCGCGTCGGCGTGTTCGGCGACGTCGCCCTGGACGGCGACGACGCCAGCGGTGAGGCTCATACTCTCCGTAGTGGTCTGCCCGGCAAAAACCCGACGACCCCGCCGCGCCGGTCAGACGACGAACGTCAGAATCTCGACGAGCGCCCCGAAGAAGACCCCGAAGGCGATGACGCTCTTCGGATCGATGTTGATCGCGTTCCGGTCTTCGGCGTCGAAGTACCGGACCAGTCCGGCACTCGACATCAGGCCGCCCGTGTTCTCGCCGCTGCTCATACACGCAGGTGGTAGCCGACCGGCACTAAACCTTTCGACCCCGGCCGGCGGTGTGGCGACGGCCGTGCGGCAGTGGGAAACCCTTTTGACCGGCGCGAGACAACCGACAGAGGAACATGACGGTCACGCTCAAGGACTTCTACGCCGACTGGTGTGGACCCTGCAAGACCCAGGATCCCATCCTGGAAGAACTCGAATCCGACTGGGAGGACCGGTTCGAGGTCGAGAAGGTCAACGTCGACGAACAACAGGACGTCGCCAACGAGTACCAGGTCCGCTCGCTGCCGACCCTGGTCGTCGAGAACGACGACGGCATCGTCGAGCGGTTCGTCGGCGTCACCCAGCGCGAGGACATCGAAGACGCCCTCGAGCAGGCCGGCGCGTAGGGTCGTACGGTTTCCTCTGACTGTTTACCGTGAGCACCAGCACAGTGCCGGTACTCGCCGGTACTGGACGACCCGACCCCGTATCAGTCGAACCGAACGCCGACGTCGTGCATGCCGTCGTTGTACCGCGCGAGATTGATCAGCAGCGGCGTCAGACTCTCGACCTCCGCGGCGTTGTCCAGCGGCCCGGCGTCCAACGGTCGGATCCCCTCGATGGCCGCCGCGAGGTCGCCGACGACGTCTTTCGCGTCGTCGTCGTCGCCGACCAGTAGCGTGTCGACGGACAGGTCGGCGTCCAGGTTCGCCAGGCGGTCCGCGGCGAGGTTGTGGAAAGCGCCGACGACCGGCGTCCCCGCGGGGGCGGCGCTGGCGGCCACGGCCGTGACCGACCCGGCGCCGGGCCGGTGGTAGTGGAGGCCGGCCGCGTCGCTTTGCATCCCCACGGCGGGGGAGACAAGAATCGTGTCCTCGTCGAGGCCGTCGGCGACCGCCTCGACGGTGTCGGAGACGTGGTACGGCGGCACCGCGAGCACGACGACGTCCGCGTCGGCCGCGGCGGCGGTGTTCTCGGCGCCATCGACGCCCACTTCGACGCCGCGGCTGTCCAGTTCCGTCTCGTACTCTTCGGCCTTCCCGCGGGCACGCTCGGCCTCGCGAGAGCCGATCACGATCTCGTGGTTGGTGTCGTAGGCCCAGCGCATCGCCAGGCCCTGGCCGATGTCGCCGGTCCCGCCAAGTAGTGCGATTCGCATACCCGAAGGTGAGGACGGGTGGGGATTAATACTGCCGGACGGACGCCAGCGCGACCGGGCTCGGGGAACGACCACGAGTGCGCTCGAACAGTTCTCCGGGAGGACGACGCGTTGCACGTCGGCTGGGAGCGCTGGCGGCCCCGTGCCGTCGTCACCGCGGCGAGCGGTCCTCGACCGGTTTCGCGGGCGTCGGTCCGTACGCGACGCCGGCGGCGAGCCCCTCACAGGCCAGCACGGCGAGCCACAGTTCGCGGTCGGTCGGCGCGGGACTCACCGGGAGCGCCGGGACCAGGAGCGCGCTCAGTCCCACCAGTGCGCCGAGGGTCAGCGCGAACACGGCGCTCCGTCGTGGGTCGAGACCGAACCGCGCCAGGCCGCCGTACAGCCCCAGCCAGACCGACAGCGGGAGCGCCAGGAGGTGGACGACCAGCCAGACGGGCCGGACGACGCGGGGGCGCAGCGCCGGGACGAACGCGGCCCAGGCCTGCGAGGCCGCCGTCGCCCCGGGGCGTTCCAGCGCGGCGAACAGTCCGTCGGGGCCGGCCGTGCCGGGCGGTGCGACCGCCAGCGCGACGGTCGGCGCCACCACGAACTGGACGACGAGGAAGGCCGCCGGGCCGCCGTCGGCGACGCCGAGGCGGTCGAACCCGGCCCGATCCAACCAGTCCGCAGCCGCGAAGGTCCCCGCGAGCGCCCCGACGATGACCGGCCAGGCCAGGACGTCCGGCAGGGGTGCCGCGAGCACGACGAGTCGCACCGGCGCGGCGACGACCGCGAGCAACGCGCCCCAGGCGAACAGGAACTCCCAGTCTAGGGCCACGCCGCGGTCACCTCCCGCGGGTGGCTCCGGTGAGCGGGCCGCAGTCCGGTCGGCGGCGTCACCCGTCGGACTGCTCCCGGATGGTCTCGCGGTCCTCCCAGGGCGTCCCCCAGTACCGGCCGTGTTCGGGGAACCGGTCGCCGGCGACCGGCAGGCGGTTCGCGACGCGGACGGTCACGGGCACCAGCGCCCAGTAGCCGACGAGCCTGACGACCACCTCCTCGCGACCGGTCAGGACGCCTCGCGTCGACGAGAACCAGACGACGCCGAGGGCGAAGAACACGCCCAGCGCGACGAACAGGCGGCGTCCGTACGGGTCCGCGCCGGTCGGAATCGGACTCTCGGAGCGGGCCAGGGCCGCGCCCATCGGCATGACCACGAGGACGAACGCGGCGAGGGCGACCCACCGGAGGTTCGGGACGCCGGTCTGGAGGAGGTGTGCACACAGGTCCGCGGCCAGGGCGACCAGCAGGAAGACGGTCAGGAACCGTTTCATGCACTCGCGTGGACACCGAATCACTGTCAACGTTTCGCGCGAGCGACCGGTGCACGCTATCTCACGTCCCGTCCGCGAGCTGGTCCGGGAGGGCGTCGACGTGGTCGACAACCGCACTCGCGCCGGCGTCCTCGAACGCCCGCCGGCCCTCCTCGCCGGTCAGGCCACCCGTGAGCGCACCGATTCCGTGGTACGTCCGGTCGGGGTCCGCTTTGGCGGCCCGGACGGCCGTCTCGACGTCGTCCAGCGTGTCGCCGACGAACGCGACGCTCTCGGCGTCCAGGCGCTCCGCGAGCGCCACCAGGCCCCCAGGGTCGGGTTTACCCGGTTCCGGGGAGTCCATCGTGATCCGCCGGTCCTCGGGGACGACGGCGTCCATCCCGACTCGCCGGAGTGCGATGCCGGCCTCCGCCGCGGGGCGGCCGGTCAGGACGCCCAGCGCGAACCGCTCGTCCAGCCGGTCGACCGTCTCCGCGGCCACCAGCGTCGGCTCGTCGTGGATGTACCCCTCGGCCTCGAACGGCGGGTCACCGCCCTCGATGCCGCGGTACAGCTCCGTCCCGAGGTACAGTGCCTGGAACGTCTCCCGCAGGCGCTCGGCGTCGTGCTCCCGGCGCACGCGTTCGAGCGCGTTCGCGGCCAGGGCGTCCCGCAGAACGGTCCGTGCCCCCGCCAGACCGCCGCCCGCAGCGGCGATGGCGTCGGTGTACTCCGCCACCGACCCACGGTAGCCCTCCCGCGTCGCGAGGACGTACAGCGCCGCGGCGTCGGTCAGTTCCCAGTCGTCGTTGAACCCACCGGCGTTCTTGAACGCCTGGACGTCTCCCTTCCGAATCGTCGTCCCGTACACCCGTTCGACGCTCTCGACGATGGCCCGCCGGTACGACCCTTCGACGTCGACGAGCACCCCGTCGACGTCCAGTACGACCGCGTCGACTTCCATACTCGTGGTCTGGGGTGGGCGTCCCTATGTCGGTTCCGTTCCCGCGTGGGGTCGCTGTTGTTCTTTCCCGCTCTCCAACCGCTGCGAACACCTCGAAAGCCCCCGCGGGCTACGCTCGGGGGGCTCGCTGCGCGCTTCACTCGCTACGCTTGTTGCAGTGCTTGCGTCGCCCGCCGTCGCGTAGCCCGCACCGGGAGACCGGAGGTCTCCCGAGCAATCGGGCGCGGAGCGCCCGATGACGGCCCCTTTCATACGGTTTAGTTTCATCCATTACCGGTGATTGCCCGTACGATACCGGCGATCACCGGTAAACAGCGAAACTAAACCGTATCAGTCCCACCCCTGCCGGTTGACCAATCAGTCTCGGGTGGGACTGAAAGGGGCTGGACGCTGGACCCGGCCCGGGCGACGCAAGCACTGGAGGGAGCGAAGCGACCGAAGCGCGCAGCGAGAGTCACGCGAACAGCGTGAGCGTGACCTCGGAAGACGAGCGAAGCGAGTCTTCCGGTGCCCGGACGGTCCAGCGTCCAGGGGCTTTCGAAGTGGTCTCGTCGGTAACGAGCCCGAATACAGCACCGTCGTGTCGCAATCGAAACCCTCCTTGTCGCGGACCACCCACCTCGGAGCATGGGCTACGCCTGTCCGGTCTGCGAGACGCCACACCCAGACGGCGAACACCTCGCGAACCACCTCGCCTTCACCGCCGTGCTCGGCCGGACCGACCACGAGGAGTGGCTCGACGACCACGCGCCGGACTGGGGGGAGATGGGCCCCGAGGAACTGTCCGCGCAGGTCGTCGAGGCGGTCCCCGAGACGGAGTTCCCGCAGGTGTTCGACGACACGACGGGAGGCGACGGCGGGCACGGACACGGCCACGGAGCGGACCCGGCGCCGACGCTGGAAGAGGAGATCGCCAGCGGACCGAACGCTCGCGGGTACGGCCGTGGCGACGTTACCGCGCCCGACGACGTCCTGCGCGAGGCCCGGCGGATGACCGAGGAGATGCTGGGCGAGGACGAGGCGGACAGCGAGGGCGGGGCGGACAGCGAGGACGGCGGCGACGACAGCGACGGGGACGGCGCCGACGACCCCTGACCAGGGCACTCGTCAGTGGTGCCGCGAACCCGGAGGTTTAGCACCCCGGAGTCCCTCCCGGGTGGCATGGAGGTCACGCTGCTCGGGACCGGCGACACGACTGGCACGCCGACGCCGGGGTGTGACTGTGACACCTGCGCGGCGGCCCGCGAGCGCGGCGTCGACCGAACCCGGTTCTCGGTGCACGTCCGCAACGAGCGGACCGACGAGTCGCTGCTGATCGACGCAAGCCCGGACTTCCGCCAGCAGTTCCTGACTCACGACGTCGCCCTGCCCGACGAGATTCTCATCACGCACGTTCACTTCGACCACCTGGACGGCCTGGGCAACGCCTACCGCCTGCTCGGCCCGCGCGGCGGCGGCGACGACCCCGTGCCCGTCCACGCGGCGGACGAGTACGACCCCGTCACGGCGGAGAGCGTCGCCGAAACGGTTCGCTCGAAGTACGACTACCTCGACTCGGTGACCGTCCGCGACCAGTCGCCGTTCGAACCGTTCGCGGCCTGCGGACTCGAACTCACGCTGGTGCCGGTCGACCACCCGCCGCTGGTCTGTTACGGGCTGTCGGTCCGGGACCCGGAGACCGGCGCCACGCTCGCCCTGACCGGCGACACGAGCTACGACGTCGGCAGGGAGAGTCGCGCCGTCCTTGCCGACGCCGACCTCTTGCTCGCCGACGCCATCGTGCCGGCCCACCTCTGTGAACACCACCCGCTCGGCGGTGCCCACCACGACGACGACGGCGTCCCGCGAACCTTCGGCACCAAGCACATGACCCGCGAGGGGGCGCTGTCGCTGGCCGACGACTTGGACGCCGACGAGGTCCGCCTGGTCCACTCCGCCCACTACTACCCGGCCGACGAGGCGTTCGAGGAGCCCATCGCTGTCGACGGCGAGCGGTACGTGCTGTAGGCCTCGCCACGCTCGTCGTCAGTCCCCGTCGTCGGCGAACCGCCCCAGGCCGCTCTGGGTCCGGCGTCGCCCCTCCGGATTCCGGACCCACGCCGACCGATCCGCCCGGAGTCGTTCGGCCTCGACGTCCGGCGGGTCGGCGGGGTCGTGCCCCGGACAGTCGGCGCCACAGTCCCGCGCGGGGTCGACCGCCCGGCCCTTCCAGGGACAGTGCGGGACGCCGTCGTCCTCGGGGGTGACCCGCTCGCAGGCGGGGTACTCGTCGGGACGCCAGCCCTTGCCGTAGGCCCGCTCGGCGATCCGGCGCCGGGCGCGGGCCTTCGCCGCGGCGTCGACGACCCGAATCTCGGTGTGGCCGGTCTCGCTGGCCCGCGGTTCGACGCCTGCTTCGCCGACCGGCAACGGCGTCGCTTCCCGGACGACGGTCCGCTGGCCGGTCTCGGGGTCGACCGCCCAGACGCCCACCGCCTCGGGAATCCGGTTCAGGTGCGCGCCGGTGACGTGACTCGCTGTCGCGAGCCAGGCCTCGTCGAGGACACCGAGGCTGGCGTCGATCCGGAGCTGCCACTCCAGGTCGCCCGGCCGACCGAGGTCCGGCTTGTTCTCGACGCCGACGATCCGGTCGAACCAGTCCGGGTACCGCGTCACCTGACGCACGCAGTCCCGCCCGTCACGCCGCTCGCGCTCGAAGAATCCGGCCGCGACGGCCGCCTCGACGATCCGCTCGCGCCGTTCGGGCGGCCCGTCGATGGCGGCGGTCGTCGGTCGGTACCGACCCGGGCCGACGGGGCTCTCGACGGCCGCCGGCGGAATCGTCCGGTCGGTGATGGCGGCCCGCGCGTCGAACGCCGGGCCCGGTTCGACGCGGACGACGTCGACGACGCGGCCGCCAGGCGCGGTCACGCCCGCCCCGACCTGCCGGGCGACGACGTCGCCAGTGTCGGCCTCTAGACGGGCACAGAACCGCTGTTCGAAGGCGTACTCGCGCACTGTCGTCGTCTGTGGTCCGGAGGCGCAAAAGCGCGCCGCCGTCCGTCCCGCGGCCGAACCCTTTTACGCGATTCCGAACTACTCCGGTGTATGGCGAGTTCGACGGCCGACGGTGACGACGACGAGCCCGAACGGGAGATCCGGCTCGTCAGCGACGGCGAGTGGTGGGTCGCGACGGACGTCGAGGCGGGTGTCACCAGCCAGGGGGAGACCCGCGAGGCAGCCCTGGAGAACCTCGACGAGGCCGTTGCGCTGCACCGGGGGGAGGTCGGGGAGTCGGTCGACAGTCCCGAGGCGGAACGCGAGGTCCTCCGCGACCTGGGAATCGATCCCGACGAGGTCGAACGGGCCCGCGAGGAGTCGGACGGACTGCCGGAGTTCATGGAGTAACTCCGGATGTCGCCCAGCGGGTTCTCCGGTCGCGAAGTGGTGAAAGCGCTCACGAAAAACAGGTTTCACGTCGTCGATCGGACTGGTAGTCACGTCAAACTCCGGTACGAACACCCAACCAACCGGGACGACATTCGGGTGGTGAGCGTCCCGATGCACGATCGAATCTCCACGGGAACGCTACGCTCGATTGCGGACCAAGCGGGTGCACAGTCGTTCGACGCGTTCTGCGAGTGGATCGAGCGCCACTGCTGAGAACCGTTTGCCGCCGCCCGCGTGCTCCGACGCTCAGGCCAGTTCGACGCGTTCGACGTCCAGAACTTCGACGTCGCCGTCGACGGTCACGCGGAGTTCCTCGTCGTCGACGGGCATCCGGACGGTCAGGCGGAACGGGTCGACGGCATCGACTTCGGTGTACTCGTCGTCGACACACCACGGGAGCGTCCAGTAGGGCCGTTCCGAGAGCGTGACGCCGTGGTCCTCGTAGAACGAGACGACGGTGCCGTGGTCGAGCAGGCGCATCCCGACCGGCGAGCAGAGTTCGTGGTGGCACTGTTCACAGAGGTGTTCGGCCCGGGTCGACAGGTCGAGACAGCAGTCCTCGTCGCGTTCGGTGATGATCTCGGTGTGCATCCGGCCGGAACACTCCGGGCAGACGCCGTCGGCGGCCAGGCAGTGCAGGTGGCGCACGCGGTCGTCGAACGCCTGGAGCAGTTCCTCGCGGTCGCGGTTGTGCAGGCCGCCCGGCGGGAACGAGTACCGGCCGTGCGAGGCGCCACACTCGGTGCAGACGACGCCGAGTTCCTCCTCGGCGTAACTGGCCTCCAGGGTCGCGCCACAGCGGGTGCAGTCGTCGCCGATCTCGAACGGTGCGATCCGGGGGTGTTCGTTGAACGACCCCGCGAGGATCGCCCGAACGATCTTCTCGCCGGCGGTCCGGAGGACGTAGCCGTCGCCCTCCTTTGCGACGAAGCCGTCGGTCAACTCCTGGAGGTGGTAGTTGAACTGCGCGCTGTCGCGGATGCCGACCTCGTCCCGGATGTCGGAGAACGGGGCGGGGGTCTCGTCGGCCCGCCACAGTGCCTCGAGGATCGACAGGCGCGTCTCGTTGCCCACCACCGAGAACGCCTCCGCGGGGGCGAGACAGTCCTCACACTCGTGGAGACTCGGTTCGGTTCTGCTCATGTCCGACGGGTGAACGCCCAGTGACAAAAGGGTTCGCGCAAACCGTTTTTTGTATCCGAAATTATATTTCTGGACGTCGGCGAACCTCCGGTGGTCGTCACGGTTCTACACCCGAGTTTGTACCCCGCTGGTACGGTTCGTTTTCCGCTCGTCCCGCCGAGCGCCCGTGGTCTCAGCGCTCCCCGAGAAACAGTGAAAACGAACCGTACGAGTCCGCGAAACAGTAGGTTTATCACTCGCAGGGGGCGAAGGGTGGACCAAGATTACTCAGAATCTCTCATGTCAGGATCACACCGTCAACCGGAGGTGAACATCGGACTCGTCGGCCACGTCGACCACGGCAAGACGACGCTGGTCGAGGCCCTCAGCGGCGAGTGGACCGACCAGCACTCCGAGGAGATGAAACGCGGCATCTCCATCCGCCTGGGCTACGCCGACGCGACGTTCCGGCGCTGTCCCGAGTGCGACGAACCCGAGTGTTACACCGTCGAGGAGACCTGTTCGGAGCACGACGTCGACACGGACCACGTTCGGACCGTGTCGTTCGTCGACGCGCCGGGCCACGAGACGCTGATGGCGACGATGC
>CAZIVN010000010.1:0-20599 GCA_964542685.1 uncultured Halobacteriales archaeon | reverse complement strand
AGGAGCGTCTGGCCCCCAGCGGCCCCCAGACCGGCCTCGTCCGGAAGGGCCACGACGTCCCCGTCCTGCCGCCGTCGCTGTTCGGCGGCGCACAGATCGTCCGGAACCGCGACGGGACGCTGTCCGGGGCGACGGAACCGCGCAAGGACGGGACGGTCGCGGGGTACTGAGGCGGTCGGGGGCCCGTCGAGCCCTCATACGGTTTAGTTTCATCTATTACCGGTGATCACCGGTCCCGTACGGGGTATCACCGGTAAACAGTGAAACTAAACCGTATCAGAGCCGCCCCTTGAGGAACAGCGTCCCGCTCTTCAGCAAGGACGGGCGCGTGATCCGCTGCATCTCGTCGTCGGTCAGCGTGAAGTCGAAGACGTCGATGTTCGCTTCGAGGTGGTCGCGACTCGTCGCCTTCGGGATGACGGCGACGTTGTGGTGCTGAATTGCCCATCGCAGCGCGACCTGGACGGCGCTCTTGTCGTACTTCCCGCCGATGGCCCGCAGGACGTCCTCGTCTATCAGACCGCCGTGGGCCAGCGGGCTGTAGGCCGTCAGCATCGTGTCGTAGTCCTGGCAGTACGAGAGCAGTTCACGACGCGGGCGGTGTGGGTGGAAGCCGACCTGGTCCGTGAGAATCGGGACCGGCGACACCTGCCGGGCGCGTTGCAGTCGGCGTTTGCTGAAGTTGCTGACGCCGGCGTGCCGGATCAGGCCCTCCGCTTCGAGTTCGGCCATCGCGCCCAGCGTCTCCTCGACGTCGACCAGCGGGTTCGGCCAGTGCAACAGGAGGAGGTCGACGTAGTCGACGCCCAGGCGGTCCAGACTCTCCCGTGCGGCCGCCAGGCAGTCCTCTCGATCCGCCTCGGTCGGTTTGATCTTCGTCGTCAGGAACAGGTCGTCGCGGTCGACGTCGGCGTCGGCGACCGCGCGGCCGACCTGCCGTTCGTTGCCGTAGTACCGTGCCGTGTCGACGTGGCGGTACCCCAGGTCGAGTGCCGTCGTCACCGTCTCGTAGCACTGCTCGCCGGTGAGTTTCCAGGTGCCGAGGCCGAGTTTCGGCACCTCGGCGCCCTGGACGCGAACGTGCTCCATACCGACGGCTGGGGGCGGCGGCGACAAGACGGTACCGGACTCGGGGCGCCGTCGGCGCGGCCGTCGCTCATACGGTTTAGTTTCACTGTTTACCGGTGATCGCCCGTACGGTACCGGCGATCACTGCTAATGAATGAAACTAAACCGTATCAGTGGAAGCCCCGGCCGACGCCGTCCTCGTCGATCAGGTCGTCCAGTTCGGCGTCGAGGACTTCCTGGGCCTCCTCGAACGTCCCCGAGAGTTCATCCAGTGGTTCGGGCCGGTCGTACTGGTCGTACTCGATCGGTCCGAACGCGGGACTGTCCATCGCCTCCAGGACGTCTTGGACGAGGTGGTCGGGTTCCGTCGGGGCCTCGGCGTGGGCCCTGATGACTTCCTCCAGTTCGGTAGCCATCGCCTCGGCCTCGGCCTCGTCGTCCGGGGGCTGGTTGACCGCGAACAGGCCCGCCGAGTCGTCGTCCGGGAGGTACGAGCCGATCTCCTCGTCGAGGTCGCGAGCGACACGCGTACCGACGCCCTCGACGTCGAACGGGTTGCGCGCGTAGGTCTTCAGTTGGTACAGGCCGACGTTTGGGTGGCCGACGAACATGTCCTCGCCGAGGCCGGACTGCCGGTCCCCGGCGACGGCGCGCCAGCCGTCCGGGTCGGCGTCGCTCCCGATGACGTCTTCGAGGATGTCCTGCCAGTCTCTTACGCGCATAGACGGTCGTAACGGGGCCACGAGCATGAGAATGACGGTCCCGGAGCGGGCTGTCCCGGACGATCTGCCGTCCGCAGACCGGTCCCTCGGTCAGGCCGGGACGCTGCCCTCGCCGACGACGGCACTCTGGCCGTCGCCCTCCCAGATGAGCAGGATGTCGCTTCCGGGTTCGGGGACGGCTTCGGTCACGTAGCTGTCGCCGGCGGTGATCCCGTCGGGGTCGGTCCAGGCCTCCTGGGAACTGCCACCGGACTCGGTCCGGTACTGGACGACGAGTCGTTCGACCCGGTCGCCGCCCGTGTGTACGATCTGCATCCGACCGTCGTCTCGCAGTTCGAATTCGAACGCGACCTGCGGGACGGGCTCTCGCTCCGGGCCGCCGATGTTGAGGACGAACGTTCCGGCGATGGCCGCCTCTGGCGCCACGACGGCGAGTCCCGACGGCGTGCCCATCGCACGACTCGTCTCGGCGCTGGCCTCGACGAGGAGCGTCGTGCCCTCGGCCGACACGCTGGGGTCGGAGAAGGGCCCGTCGGGGTCGCCACGTTCCGCCTGTGCCCGGTCGACGGCCGTCTGGAGGTCCTCGACGGCCTCGGGGTCGGGCTCCGACAGTTCGACCGACAGGAGCGTCTCCGTCGTCTCCTCGCCGACCCTCGCCGACCGCCCGGCCGCGCGGGCCGACGTCAGCAGCGCCTCGTAGGCCTGGCTGGAGGGGTTCTCCTCGACGAAGGGTTGAAACGAGCCCTCGGGGTCGGCGGCGCCGGCCGCGGTCGTCCCGTCGCCGTGCCGCTCCATCAGCGTAGCCGCGGCGTCGCTTTCCGCGTAGTACCGGTCGACGTCGCCAGCGTCGGCGTCGATGGCGCGTTCGACGCTCCCCGTGGCCGACACGTCGTACCGGAAGGCACCGCCACCGATTACCGCGTCGGAGCTGACGGCGACGGCGGCGGAGAACTCGGGGTCGTCGGGTGGTCCCTCGAACAGGCTGAACCCCCCGTACTCGCCGGCGGCGCTGTAGGTCTCGGCCTCCGACAGTCGCGCGACCGCCGCATCCACGTCGAACGAGCCGGTGGCGACCACGTTCCAGCCGAACGGTTGGCTCCCCTCCGCGTCCGGGTCCTCGGGCACCTGGAGGTAGCCCTGACCCACCACGCGGTCGACGTCCTCCGAGTCGAGGCCGTCCAGTTCCGAGAAGGCGTTGCTCAGTCCCTCGTCGAGGTCCGGTGGCAACTGGTCGCGGTAGGAGAGCAACTCCGAGACCTCGTACTTCGCGAAGCCGTGGGCGTCCACGGTCCCGACGGTCGTCGGGTCGTACAGCCAGGAGGCCCACGCGGGACCCGACGGCTCCTCGGTAGGGGTTCCGGTTCCGTCTTCGCCGTCCTCGCCGTCTCCCTCGTCCTCGTCGCCTGGAAGGTCTTCCTGACAGCCCGCGAGCGTTCCGAGGCCCACGACACTGGCAGTCGCGAGTCCGCGCCGCAACAGGGTCCGTCGTCGTACCATGTCCAAACGTACCTGTCGACGGAGAAAAACGTACCGGCGTCCGGGCGACCGTCGACTCGCTTGACCGACAGCGTTTTTCGCCCGGCACCCCAGGGTCGACCAGTGACAGCGGGAGGGCAACCGACCGACCCCGACTCGGTCCGCGGACACGTCGTCTCCGTCGGCGAGGAACGAACCGTCTCGACGGCCGGTGGCGAGCGCCCGCTGACGGAGGTCCGCCTCCGGCGCGAAGGGGACGACCCGGACGACGCCACGACGGTGACGCTGTGGGGGAAGTGGACCGAGACGGCGGCGGTGCTGGAACCGGGGATGGAACTGCTCGTGACGGCCCCGGGCGTGGAGGAGTTCCGCGGCGAGGTCCGGTTCTCGACGACCGGGGACTCCTACGTCGTCGTCGAACCCGACTTCCTCGTCGACGTGACGGACCTGCGGTCGTGGGTACAGTGCCCCCGGATGTACTACCTGAACAAGCTCTCGGGCGTCCCGCTCGTCTACCCGGTGGTGAAAGGGACCGTCGTCCACGAGGTGTTCGGCGACCTGTTGCGCGGCGTCGACCTGGAGACGGCGGTCGAGGACCGCGTCGCGGAGGCCGCACTGGACCTGGGGCTCCTGGACCGCGACGCCGCCGCCGTCCGGGAAGAGGTCCGCCAGAACGCGATGGCCGTCGACGGGTGGCTCAGTCAGGGGACGCTCACCGAGGACGACGAGTGGCGCTCGGAGCAGACCCTGATCAGCGAGACGTTCGGGATCAAGGGCCGGGCCGACGCCGTCCGCCGGGGGATGCCCGTCGAACTGAAGACCGGAAAGAACACCGAGCGCGAACCGCGGTTCCACGACAAGGTGCAGGCAGCGACGTACGCCCTGCTGTTGCGCGACCGGGACGACGCCCTGGGTGACGACCGCCATCCTTCCGACACCGCGACGCTGCTGTACACGAAGAATGCGGCCCTGGACCGGTCGGAGTTCTCGGGCGACCTCTCGCCGGCCAAGGAGTTCTCGGTCGGCGCCGGCCTCCGGACGTTCGTCGTCCGGACGCGCAACGAACTGGCCGCCATGGAGCACGACGTCTCGGTCCCGACCGGGTACGAGGCCGACGCCATCTGCGAGTACTGCTTCGAGCAGGACACCTGTCGCGTCGTCTCCGGGCGCTTAGACCAGGAGTCGAAGGCCGGACAGATCGGTCGCCCCCTCCCGGACGCCGAAATCGACCGCTTCGCGGCGCTGTACCGTGCCGTCGAGGCCGAACGCCGCGCGGCCCACCGCGAGTACGCAAAGCTCTGGAAGCAGACGGCGAGCGACCGGGCCGCCGACGACCGGGCGCTGATCGACCTCGAGTTCTCGGGCAAGCGCGAACTCGACGGTGGCCAGTGGGAACTACGGGCAGAACGCTCCTCGGCGGCCGTCTCCAAGATCCGCGAGGGCGACCGGGTGCTGGCCTCGGACGGCGACCCCGTCGGCGGCGAGGCGGAACTGGCGACCGTCGAACGACTCGACCCGGACCGGGTCGTGCTCACCGCCGACGAACCGGTCGCCGTCGCTCGGATCGACGTCTACCCCTCGGAGCTGACCGTCGACCGCCACCTCACGGCCATCCACGACGCGTTCCTCAAGGGCGACGAGCGCCGTCGCGACCTGCTGTTCGGCCGCGCGGAGCCAGCGTTCGACCGGCCCGACGAGACGTTCGTCGACAACAACGACGCCCAGGACCGTGCAGTCCGGGCAGCCGTCGGCTGTGAGGACGTCGCGCTCGTCCACGGTCCGCCGGGGACCGGGAAGACGTACACCATCGCCCGGGCGGTCCGCGCGATGGTCGACAGGGACGACCGCGTGTTGCTGTCGGCGTTCACGAACCGCGCGGTCGACAACTGCCTCGAAGCGCTGCTGGACCAGGGGTTCGACTCGTTCGTCCGGTACGGCACCGAGAGCGGCGTGAGCGACGCCATCGAACCGTGGCGCCTGGAGCGGTCCGGCGACCCGGCCGCCGTCGCCGGTGAACTGACCGAGGCCCCCGTCGTCGCGGCGACCACGGCCTCGTGCGGGTCCCGGGCGCTCCGCGAGACCGACTTCGACGTCGCCGTCGTCGACGAGGCGGGCCAGTTGACCGAACCGGGGACGCTGGCTGCGATCAACCGCGCCGACCGGTTCGTCCTGGTCGGCGACCACCGCCAGTTGCCGCCGGTCGTCCGGTCGGCCGACGCGACGGACGGGACCGACGCCGGGGCTGACCTCGGCGAGTCGCTGTTCGAGCGCCTCCTGGACCGCTACCCGGACGCCGGCGTGTTGCTCGACCGGCAGTACCGGATGGCTCAGCGCATCCAGGCGTTCCCCTCCGAGGAGTTCTACGACGGTCGGTTGCGCCCGGCGACGGGCGAGGTGGCCGGCAGACGACTGGGTGACCTCGACGGCGTGGACCCGGCCCGACTCCCGGCCGACCTCCGGGGTGGGGTCACCTTCCTGAACGTCCCTGGCGACGACGCCCGGCACACGGACGCCGAGGAGGCGGCCAGGGTCGGTGACGCCGTCGACGCGTTCCTCGCGGCCGGCGTAGCCCCCGACCACGTGGGCGTCATCGCGCCGTTCCGGGCCCAGGTCGCCGAGATCGGTCGGCACGTTCCGGACGGGGTCGCCGTCGACACCGTCGACCGGTTCCAGGGCTCGGCCCGCGAGGTCATCCTCATCTCCTTCGTCGCCAGTGGCGACCTCGCGGGACCGATCTTCGAGGACTACCGCCGGGTCAACGTCGCCCTGACGCGAGCGAAACGGGCCCTCGTGCTGGTCGGCGACCGGGGTGCCCTGGAGACCGATCCGGTGTACGCCCGGATGGTGGACTGGGCGGACCGCTGACCGGCGGCGCCACCCGGACGGGTTCGCAGGATTCTTGTCCCGTACCGCGATAGGGGCGGGCATGACACGGCTGGCTGGCCTCAGTCGGACCATCCGGACGGCGACCCCCGACGCCTACGCGCCGGTCTACGGAGCGGTGACCGACCTCGGGGACACGGTGACGGTGTTGCTCCTCGTCTCGGTGGTGTACTGGTACGGCTCCCGGCGGCGCGACGTCGCGATCACGATGGGGTACTCCTTCGCGGCGCTGTCGCTGGTGCTGGGGCTGAAGTCGGCCTTTGGCTACCCACGCCCGCCCGAGTCGGTCTGGTTGATCGAGACGGACGGGTTCGGGTTCCCCAGCGGACACGCCACCGCCGCGACCGTCGTGTACGCGGGCCTGGCTCACGCCTACGACTGGTGGGACGACGTTCGACGAGCGCTCCCGGTCGCGGCCCTCGTCCTGGCCGTCGGGTTCTCGCGGGTGCTCCTGGGCGTCCACTACGTCGGGGACGTCCTCGCGGGGTTCGTCCTCGGACTCGTCGTGATCCTGGCGGGGACCCGTCTCAGCGACGACGAACCGCGCCGGGCGTTCCTCCTCGCGACGCCGTGTGCGGTCGCGGCGGTGGTCGTCGCGGGCACCGACGGGTACGCACCGGTCGCGCTGGGCGGCACCCTCGGCGGACTGCTCGCGACGGTTCGGTTCGACGCCGTGCCCGAGGCGTCGGACACCCGCGAGACGCTCCTGGCCCTCGCCGTCGGGCTCCTCGCCGTGGCCCCGACCGTCGTCGGCCTCCGCTTCGACGTCCAGTCGTTCGCGCTTTTGACCCCCGCCGCGGCCGTCACCGTCGCGGGCGTGGTCCTGGCGCCGGCCGCGGGCGAACGGATCTCGGAACGGGTCTGACGGGCTCCCGGTGTCCCGGTGAAGGTTTTATGAGACTGTCTTGTGAATGGATAGCACATGGCGAACTCCACGACCGACACGAACGGTGAGGAGGCGGCGCCGACAGCCATCGCCGGCGAGTACGACTCGGTACGGTTCACGGCGGGCAGCGTCGTCGGTGGGTTGCTCGGGACGGTCCTGATGACTGGCGCGTTCGCCATCGCCAACGCCCTGTACGGCCCGGACATCGGAATCTACGAGACGCTCGCGGACCTCGCGGGGGTCGCGACGGGGCGGACCGTCGGCCTCGGCCTGTTCCTCGGAGCCGGCGTCCTGGCGTGGCCGCTCATGTTCGCGGCGCTCGGGCCGTACCTCCCCGGGCAGAGCGCCACCACTCGTGGCGTGGTGTTCGGGCTGACGCTCTGGTTCGGGTTCCTCGTCGGCTTCGCGACGAACTACGCCGGGCTGGACCTGCTGGTGTTCGTCGTGTTCTCGGGCGTGAGCCACCTCGTGTACGGCGCACTGCTGGGCATCGCCGGGTCACGGGCCGCCGGGGGGTCCGCCCCACCACGACCGGAAGTCTGAGCGTCCTGATCTCTCGCCGGGAGCGGGCAGCCTCTCTCCACGACGGCGAGGACCTTTTGTAGCACCGCCACGAGCGGGCAGGCATGGAGTTGCCGCTCGGCGACGGTACCGTCTCCGTGTCGCTGCCGGACTGCGACGTGTCCATCGCTCGGCCCCCGGGCGGACCGGACGTGGACGTCCGCGACGCCGCGACGGCCGCCCTCGCGGACCCCGCCGGGTCACCGCTCGGGACCCACGTCGGCTCCGACGACGAGGTGGCCATCGTGGTCACCGACGTCACCAGACGCGCGCCGGACGACCTCCTGCTGTCGGTGTTGCTCGACGAACTCGCCGACCTGGGCGTCGACCGCGACCAGGTCACCGTCGTCGTCGGCCTCGGCCTCCACCGCCCGATGACCGGCGACGAACTCCTGGCGATGCTCGGCGAGAACGCGGACCTCGCGGTCAACCACGACCCCGACGACACCGTCACCGTCGGCGAGATCGACGGCGTGCCGATCGAACTGTTCGACCGCGTCGCCAGAGCAGACGCCGTCCTCTCGACGGGCGTCGTCGAGCCCCACCAGTACGCCGGGTTCAGCGGCGGCGCGAAAACCGTCGTCGTCGGCGCCGGCGGGGAACCGCTGATCCGACACACCCACGGCCCGGGTGTCCTCTCCCAGGAGGGCGTCCGCCTCGGACGGGTCGACGGCAACCCGTTCCGGGAACTGATCGACCGCGCCGGCGACCTGGCCGGCCTCGACTTCTGTCTCAACCTCGCCCACGGGCCCGAGGGAACCCTCGGCGTCGCCGCGGGCGACCCGCGGGCCGTCGTCGCCGACCTGGCGGCCACCGCGCGGGAGGCGCTGTCGGTCCCGGTCGACGCGTCGTACGACGCCGTCGTGGCGGGCGTCGGGGCGCCGAAAGACGCGAACCTCTACCAGGCCTCCCGTGCCGCGACGTACCTGGTGCTCGGCGACCGGAACCCCCTCCACGCGGGGGGCCGCGTCGTGATTCCCGCCGAACTCCCGGAGGGCCCCGGCGAGGGCCGCGGCGAGCGTCGGTTCTACGACCGCCTCCGGACCGCCGACAGCGCCCGCGCCCTCTACGAGGAGATGCGCGAGGGGTACGAACCTGGGGCCCAGCGGGCGTTCGTCCTCGCGCGGGCCCTGCTGGACCACGAGGTGTACGTCTCGAACAGCGGGTGTCCCGACATCGTCGACGAGTGTCTCATGCACGCCGTCGACGACGTGGCGGACGGCGTCGCGGCCGACAGCGACGTCCTCGTCGTGCCCGACGCTCTGAACACGTTGCTGGTCGACGGTTCGTAGGCCGCCCCCGCCGGACCGGGCGCGAACCGACCACGGGTTCGACCACTCCGATCAGCGGACAGTCGCGGTCGGTCCAGCTATCACCGCAGTCTCCCGGACGACGGATCTCGGTAGAGGAAGCGAACGTCCGCCGTCGACGCCTCGCCCTCGACCAGGACGACGCGACCCTCCGCGGACAACGACAAATCGTACGGGGAGAAGTCCGGGGGGCCGTCGGCGCTCGTCCACTCCTCGATGCCCCCGCGGTCCCGGGCCTCCTCCGAGGGGAACACGGCGGCACTTCGCAACTCCGTCCGGTTCTCGCCGACGTCCCAGCCGTGGACGACCCGCTGGACGTCCGGTGAGAACGCTCGCAGCGAGTCGGACCACGCTCCCAACCGGACGAACGAGGGAGCACCGATCGCACGGAGGGCGGGGTCGTAGTCCGGTCGGTCGAGTTCGGCCTCGTCGGGCGCCGGTGGTGCCGAGACGGTCTCGACGAGCGTCTCGACCACTCTGTCGCGGGACAGCCCGGGGGTACCGAGGCCGACGAAGAACCCGTACCGACTGCCGCCGACCGCGACGACGGCGCCGTCGGTGTCGTAGGCCGCGACGCCGTCCGCCTCTCGTACCGGTTCGCCCTCCAGGTCGTCGGTGACGTCCTCGGCGTCGACCGCGAGGGCACCGTACCCCTCGCGGCGGGCACGGGTGAGCGTCTCGACGCGGTCCGTGTCGAGGCCTCGTGGTACCGATAGCAGAACGTCGAGCGCCCGCGGGTCCTGCAGGCCCTCCCTCTCGGCCAGCATCGCCGGACGGACGAACACCAGTTCCGGCTGTGGGGGCGCCGCCCAGTCGACCTCGTCGCTCGGGAGCCACCGACGGAACCGTGGCCGCTCGGACACGCTGCCGCCGCCGAACAGGCCGAAACAGCCCGCGAGCGACGCGGCGGTCGTCGTCGCGGCCGTCGAGAGGAGGGCTCTGCGCGTCGAGGACGGCACAGTCGCACTTCGATCGTACCGGGATGTAAATCTTTCTCGCGCGCTCCCCGTGCTGTCGGGGATTCGGTGGCCGCTCCCGTCCGGCACCACGGAGTTCGACCACGGGGACGGTCCTGTAGGGAGTCGACGCGACCGCTCACCCATCGTGAGAGTAACACTTACTGTGGACGCGACTGGTGTAGACGTATGGTTTCGAACCGCCGACGGCGACTGTTGCGACTCCTGGCGGCGACCGGGACGGTGTCGCTCGCGGGGTGTGGGGACGACGAGGAAGAGGAAAACGGAGACGAGGACGACGAGGAAGACGACGGTGAGGAAGACGAGGAGGAGGGCGGCGGCGGGTACAGTGTGTCCGACGGCGACGAAGTGGCACGGACGTAGGGTACCCGTCGGCTCACTCCTCGGCGCCGGCCAGGCCGTCGGTCCCGCTCGCCTCGTCCAGTTCCTCCAAGACGCGCTCGTGGAACGACTGGAGGACGGCGCTCTCGTCTTCCGCGAGGACGACGTCGCTGGCAGCGAGCGTCGCCAGACCGAACGCACGCGGGGTCGGCGAGTCGACGCGTTTCGTGACCACCTCGACGTCGCCCACCTCGATCAGGTCCAGAATCGTCGTGATCCCGGCGACGTTGAGTTTGTCCTCCAGAATCTCGCGGTACGTCTCCTCCACGACCGCGAAGTTCTCCAGGTCCTCGGCGAACCCCAGCAACATCTCGCTGGCGACCTGCTGTTTCTGTGCTGACTTCTCGTGGCCCTTGTAGTTCTTCAGGATCATCAGCGACCGCGTCGCGTTGATTCGGAAGTACCGCTTCAGGAGGTCCGTCTCGTCAAGGCTCTCGCGGAGCAGCGTCCGGACCTCGCGGGGATCCAGTGACGCCAGAATCCCCGCCAGGTCGACCTTCCGGTTGAGCGGCATCGACAGCGTGAAGCCGTTGTCCGCGACGGCGACGGTGACGTTCGCGGCGGTCTCCTGGGCACAGCGGTAGGCCAGCAGTCGCGAGAGGCCGTCGTTGAACTCCCGACCGTACAGTGAGTGGACGAAGTACTGGCGCTCGTACTCGTCGCGGTCCGTGTGTTCCTCGACGACGAGTCTGCGGTCCGTGCTGAGGCTGTTCCCGCCGGCGTACCGTACCTGTTCGTCGAACAGACGGGCAATGGCCCGGACGGCGTCGTCGTCGATGGAGAACTCGCGGAGCCAGCGCCGAACTGCGGGCGGGCCGCCGCGGTCGAGGCGGTCCAGAACCTCCCGCTGGAAGCGGGCGATCTCGCGGCCGAGGTCGAACGACAGTGGCAGTCGCTCAGAGTACCACGAGGGAACCGTCGGCCGGGCGCTCGTCCGGTCGACGTACACCTTCGAGCCCCGCCGGTAGCTGTACTCGAAGTGGTCGCCGCCGAGGACGAACACGTCGCCACTCTCCAGGGTGTCGAGGTACTCCTCGTCTAAGGTGCCGACCCACTCGTCGCTCGCCCGGGTGAACACCTGGCAGGAGAACGAGTCCGGAATCGTCCCGATGTTGGTCATGTAGATCATCCGCGCCAGGCGGCCGCGCTTCCCGATCAGTGGCGTCCCGGGGTCGAAGTCGTCGTAGTGGTACTCGCCGCCGGGCCGGTCGTTCTCGTCGCGCCACACCTTCGCGTAGACGTTCTTGGCCTCCAGCCCCTCGTAGTCGGCAGTGAGGTAGGCCATCAGGGACTCCCACTCCGCGTCGGTGTACTCGCGGTAGGGGTAGGCCCGTTCGAGAATCCCGCGGACCTCGGCCTCGGGGCGTATCGCGGCGATGGCCATCCCGTAGACGTGCTGGGCGGCGACGTCCTGGGGTCGCTGGGGGACGTCGACGGCGTCGACGAACCCCTCCTCGGCCTTCTTCAGCATCGTCGCACACTCGACGAGTTCGTCCCGGTCCAGGGCGACGACCCGGCCGGTGACGGTCTGGCCGACGCGGTGGCCCGCCCGGCCGACCCGCTGGAGCAGGGCGGCGACGCTCTTTGGCGACCCGACCTGGACCACCAGGTCGACGTGTGGCATGTCGATGCCGAGTTCCAGCGACGTCGAGGAGGTGACGACCGAGAGGTCGCCGTCCTTGAGTCGTCGTTCGACGGCCTGGCGGTCGGACTTCGACAGACTGCCGTGGTGACAGGCCGAGTCCCCCGCGTCGTAGCCGTACTCCTCGCGGAGGCGGTGCAACACGCGCTCTGCGCCCGACCTGGTGTTCGTGAACACCAGCGTGTTGGTGTGCTCGCGGATCAGCGCGTCCAGTTCGTCGTAGAACCGGCCGGTGACGACGTCGGTGGGCGTGCCGATCAGGTCGTCGGTCGGACACAGCAGTTCGAGGTCGAACTCCCGAGCGAACCTGGCGTCGACGATTTCGAACTCGCGGGCCGCGCCGCCCGGGGACTCGCGCCCGACGAGGAACTCGCCGACCTCGGAGAGGGGTTCGATGGTCGCGGAACACCCGATGCGCGTCGGCGACGTCTCCGCGAGCGCTTCGAGGCGTTCGAGACTCACCGACAGGTGCGTCCCGCGCTTGCCGTCGGCCAGCGAGTGAATCTCGTCAACGATGACGTACTCCACCGTCCGCAACTTCTCCCGGAACTTCGGCGCGTTCAGGAGGATGGCGAGCGTCTCGGGCGTCGTGTTGAGGATGTGGGGCGTCTCCTCCAGCATCCGCTGGCGCTCGCTGTCGGACGTGTCGCCGTGGCGGATGGCGTGGCGGATCTCGCCGACCGACTCGCCCCGGTCCGCGGCGCGGTCGCGCACCCCCGACAGCGGGCGTTCCAGGTTGCGGTGGATGTCGTTGGCCAGCGACTTCAGCGGCGAGACGTACAGACAGTACACCGAGTTGTCCAGGCCCTCCTCGGTCGTCCGTTGCCGGCGGTACAGTTCGTCGACGATGGCGGTGAAGGAGGCCAGCGTCTTCCCGCTGCCGGTGGGTGCCGCGACGAGCGTGTTCGTCCCGTCCTGGACGAGCGGAATCGCGTCCTCCTGGGGCGGCGTGAAGAAGCCGTCGTTCTCGGGGATGTACTCGGCGAACTGGTCGAACCACCACTCGCGGACGGCCGGCGAGAGCGAGTCGAACACCTCGTCGTCGGCGACGCAGTCCGGCGCCGTGTCGTACTCGGTTTCCAGGCGGTCGCGCCAGTCCATTCGTCCGAGGCCAGGGACCGGACCGTCAAGTGGGTTGGGTGTCGCCGGCGTCCGGCCCGTGGCTTTATCCGCCTCTCGGCACAGGAGCGTACCGATGGGAGCCGACGCGGACGACGAGGACCGCCGATCGATCGCTGCTCTCCAGGAGCGACTCGGCACGAGCGACGTCGTCCTCGTCGACACGCTCAACGAGGCGGTCGCACGCGTCGTCGAGACGACGCCAGAACTCGACCACGAGTTCGTCGTCGGCGACGTCTCGGACTACGGGGTCTCCGCGAACGGCCACGCCCACTTCGACCTGGTCGCCGGCGACAGCGCCGTCCACTGCGTCGTGTTCGGATCGCGCCGGGACGGCGTCGCCGCGGACATGGCGGACGGCAAGCGTGTCGCCGTCAGCGGCGACCTCTCGTACTACGTCGAACGCGGGTCGGTCTCGTTGCTGGTCGAGGACGTCGTCGACCTGGGTGAAGGCCAGTACCACCGGACCTACCGCGAGTATCGGGCGGTCCTGGAGGCGGAGGGCCTCCTCGACGACGCGAAAAAACGGGACCTGCCCGACCGGCCGACCACCGTCGGCGTCGCGACGAGCGCGGAGAGCGCGGCCCGGGAGGACGCCGTCACGAGCATCCACGACCGGTACCCCTCGGTGGACGTCGTCGTCCGGGACACGACGGTTCAGGGGAACGAGGCCCTCCTCTCGCTGCTGGACGCCGTGGCCGCACTGGACGACCGCCCCGACGTGGACGTGATCCTGGTCACGCGCGGCGGCGGCGCGGACAAACACCTCCGCGTGTTCGACGAACCGCCGCTCTGTCGCGTCCTCGCGACGACGGAGACACCGGTCGTGGTCGCCGTCGGCCACGAGACCGACCGTACACTCGCGGGCGACGTCGCCGACGAACGGGTGATGACGCCGACGGAGGCTGGCCGAATCGTCCCTGACAGGGAGCGACTGGAGGAGCGGCGTGTGGACCTCGGGGCGGACCTCCGGCGGGCGTACCGCGAGACGACGACCGACGCGCTGTCGGAGTCCGAGTCGGCCCTGGAGACGGCCTACGAACGGACCGCGAGCGACGCCCTGGACGCACTGGCGAGCGACGTCGAGGACGCCTACGAGCGCCGGGTTCGCGAAGACCTCCGGTCGTACCGCGACCGCCTGGACGACGCCTACGAGGCCCTCGAACGACAGACGGAACTGGAACGGGAGCGTGCGAGACGGGAGGCGGCCTTCGAACGCCGGCAACGGCGACAGCGAGCGATCATCGCCCTCCTGGTCGTCCTCCTCCTCGCGACGCTCGCGTACGTCTTCCTGCTCTGACACACTACAGCATGACCGACGGAACCGACACCACGACGGACGAGTTCGAATCGATCGCGGAGAAACGACGGCGCGTCGAGACCATCGTCGAGCGACTCGAGGCCGGCGACGTGTCGCTGGAACGAGCCAAGGAACTGCGCGACGAGGGCCGACGCCTGCTCGCGGGACTCGAAGACGACCTCGACCTCGACGAGGGGACGGTGACTGAGGTCGAGTAGGGAGCTTCGTCGGCACGTCCCGGACGCACGCCCGTCACCCCGTCGCGGCCCTGCTCCGACTCGCGACGACGTCGAGTCCCGGACTGTAGTAGTAGACGGGCTCTGCCGCCGGTCGTTCGAAGCCGTCGGCCCGCAGGAGCGTGTCCGTCGCGACGCTCGTCTCGGCGTCGTACAGCGTCCAGGGGTCGTGGCTGACGGCCGTGTACCGCACCGATCCGTCGGGCGCCTCGGTGTAGAACCGGTACCGCTCGACCAGGAACTCCGCGAGGGGGTCCGTCGGCGCCTCGAACGGGCCCCCGGTCGGCCCGTAGGTGGCCTCGTAGCGCGCGGGGCGCGCACCGGGATGACGACGCCTGCTCTCGAACGCGACGCCCCCGTCGGCCGCCGACATCGAGATTCGGGCGTAGTAGTACGGCAGGTGGTGGAACAGTCGGGCGCCGACGACGCTCGCGACGCCCCGGGCGTCCAGGCTGAAGAAGTAGACGCTGGGGACGCCGTCGTGAGTCACGTACGTCCTGACGTTGATTTCGGGCAGGTCGACGCCGAGCGACCGCGGGAACCCCTTGGGACGGACGTCGACGTTCGTGAAGGGGACGACCGAGAGCCAGGCCCGGCCGTCGTACAGGTCCGGGTCGAACCGGGCCGGGAGGTGGGCGTCGACGACGTCTGGGTCGACCGGCCAGTTCTCGAACAGCAGGTTCCGCCATCCCATCTCCAGGGCGACGACCATGGCTGGCGCCACGGCGGGCGACGACATGAACGTCCCGGCTCCGGTGTCGCGGTGGCACGGGGCGTCCC
The DNA here is from genome assembly GCA_964542685.1 of uncultured Halobacteriales archaeon. GTDB lineage: Archaea > Halobacteriota > Halobacteria > Halobacteriales > Natrialbaceae > CAZIVN01. The sequence continues at coordinate 5,258 of CAZIVN010000010.1, read as the reverse complement.
GGTCGAACACTTATGCCGATCCGCGTCCACGGAACGAGTATGGGATTCGGCAAACACTTCGTCAACGGCATCGTCTCGCTCGTGATCAGCGTGGGCATCACCGTCGCGGCGGCGGACGACGACGACGGCCCGTGGGACCTCTCGGAGGTCGCGATGGCGGTCGCCGTGTCGGCGTTCCTCTCGGGCTTTTTCACCAGTTTCTTCGCGGACTGATACGGTTTCGTTTCACTGTTTACCGGTGATCGCCCGTCCGGTACCGGCGATCACCGGTAATAGATGAAACTAATCCGTATGACGCCGACCGTCCTCGCCCTCGCTTGCCGATCGACGACACCGGCGACCGGGTACGAGACGGCAACGACGAGTGCGAGGCCCGGCGGTCAGGCCCGGTCCAGTTCCGCGAGCACGTCCTAGACGAACCGGTCGATCAGCCACCGCTCGTGACGGCTGTCGGCGACGTTGCCCCAGCCCATCACCCACAGCAACGGGTCACCGTCGCCGAACGTCTCGACGAGCATGTCGACAGACTCCTCGGGGCACTATCATGAAACTTGCCCGCCAGTCAATCGCCACAGGACGGGCGACCGGGGCAGGCGGTCCGGGCCTCACAAACGCTTATGTAGTCTGCCGGGTGCATTTCTCACGTACGCAGCTACGATGTCACGTGGATACATTCGTTCCAGCCCGCGGGGGGCGACAGGGGTCCGCCCCCGGCGAGGTCCCCGACGCGACCACTCCGGAGGGCGACTGTCAACTGACCGGACGCAATCGCCACCGTCGAACGACCCACCCGACGGTGAGACGACGGGCGGTACGGGTGGGAGAGGATGGTGACCGGATCGAACGACGCTGGGAATTCGGACGACCTGTCGGGTGAAGTGCGACACGCGTACGACTGGTCCGAGACGTCGCCGACGGCAGCCGTCGTCCAGACCCTGGCAGCCGCCGCCGGCTGTGACGTGATGGACCTCGACCCGCTGCACGACTACGTCGACCCCGACGCACTGGAGACCATCGTCGACGGCGATCGGGGCGTGGCCGTCGGTCGGAGCACGTCCGTGTCGTTTGCCGTCGGATCGCGCCAGGTGACCGTCCACAGCGACGGGGAAGTCGTCGTCCGCGAGACGGAGTAAGGGTTCTCGGAGTCGGAGTCGAGCGTGGCTCGCTCGACTCCACGACGGCGCACCGTCGTACGACCGGACCGGTAGGCGGCCGCTACCGGCCCGGTTCGACCTGAACCGACGTACGGCTTTATTTCCCGGGACGTGTAGTCTCGTACTCATGCCGCCCAGACAGGCGAGTACGGCCCGTTCGACCGTCGAACGATCGGACGCGATCACACGCCGTCCCGACGGACCCGGAGTCAGCGTCGGGCGGAGGGACTGAGAATGCCGACCTGTACCAACTGCGAGCGATACGTCTCACACGACTTCGTGCGGGTGTTCGGGAGCGACGGCGAGGTCGCCTACTGCGTCCACTGTTCGAGGACGGTGGACCTCCACGAGGGGAAAGCCGCACGCTGAGAGCCGCTGTCGGGGTGTGTCCAGGGAGCTCACCGACGGTCGGTTCGGACTCGGAACTCGCCCACCGGCGGTCGTCGCGGTCACCGTCCGGTTTCGACTGGCAGCTCGACGGTCGTCTCGTCCCTTCGATTGCTCACCACGAAATGTGCGACGCTCACCCCCAGGAACGCGGTCAGGCGTGTGGCTGCCACGACCCACGTCGGCACCAGCGCCGACCCGGGGACGTCGAGAATCGAGCGTGCGTACAGCATGGTCGCGACCGCGACGAGTCCGACCGACCGCTTCCAGCTTCGGGATTGCGTCTGGTAGATCGAGACGTACACGCGTCTCGTCTCCCTGTCGGTCAGTTCCTCGACCGGCGTGTCGTTCTCCCAGGCGGCGATCTCGGTCGCGAGCACCGTCAACCGCTTCGGTTCGTCGGCTTCCAGGAGCCGCGAGAGCAGGAATCGTCGGCGCGCACTACTCATGACGTCGAACACCTCGTCTCGTGATACCGTGGTGCTCTCCCGTCGGGTCATTTCTCGGACGCACTGCCGGTCGTGCGCTCGTATCGCGCCGAGTATCCAGGGACGCTGCTCTGGTACTGACTCGCTCCGTCTCGGCCCCCGATCGGTATCCCCTCGGTCGTTCGGCCGCCGGCCCGTGTCGTGGACCCGACAGTCTCGGGTGGACGCGAGAACGGCAGTCAGTCGGTGTGGTCGAGACGCTCCCGGACGGCGATGAAACCCAGCACGGCGACCGTCGAGAACACGAGCACGCCCCCGACGACCTGTCCCGTGGACCCGCCGACGACCGCCAGGAGGTACCCGACCACGGCGACGCCAGCCAGGAGCCGGTACCACCGGTCCGCGAGCGCGGCGTCGGGTTCCTGGGTGACCGCAAGGTACGGGTCGAGCTGGCCGGCGTTCGGGCCACGGCGGACGACGCCCCTGTCCTTGTCGAACTCGAGGACTCCGGCGTCGGCCATCTTCGGGAGGTGACACTGGTAGAGGCCGACGTACACGCGTTTGCGTTGCTGTGCCGACAGGGCGTCGACTGTCGTGTCGTTTTCGATGGCCGCGATGTGTTCTGTCAGGTCGCTCAGCGTCGTCCGACTCTCGACGTCCTCCAGGTACTTCACGACGAGTCGGCGGCGCTCGTTCCTGATGATGTCGAAGACCGTGTCGAGTGGCAGTTCGGTGGCTTCGCCCCCGGAGCCGTCGTCGGCCGGTCGATCCCCCAGCGATTCGGCCTCCCCCGATTCCACCCTCTCGATCGTGGTGTCGTGTCGCGTACTCATGGTATCTCTGTCGCTGTCGGCAGTCGGTTCTGATCTCTGTTCGATGTCACACGACCCCCCACCCCCCGCACAGCCAGTTCCGTTCCCTGCGGTCGGAGGATGACCCGTGTGCTGTATTAACATAGTCAGTACCGAGAGCGATAAAGGTTCTTCCGAAGCTGTTTCACACCGGTAGGGACGGAATACGATCACCAGACTGCGCCGGTATCGCGAGGAGCGACCGCCGTCAGTGCGTCGGTCGTCCCTCGCCTCCGTGTCCGTCGGGGGTCGCCGATCGGTGACGCACCTCGCCGTCGCCGGTGACCAGTCCCCGGTGGTTCCCGTGGTCGAAGCAACCGACAGCGACTCGTCGCACCGTCGACTGGCGACGCGATGGCGTCCAGGTCGACCTGCTGGCCGATCGCATCGAGAGTCACGACGTTGCGGACCTGGCCGAGACGGGCGCGGTCGACCACTTCGAACGCCACCTCTGGCCCCTCCGGATCACGACGACGGACGACGACGCGTGGTCGACTGCCGCCAGGGAGACCTACGACGAGTTCGTTCGCTGGGCACGGTCCGAGGGCCGATCGCTCGGGCCGCGTTCACGCGACAGACGGTCAGAAACGAGTTCAGCAACGAGGCGTACGAGCAGCTCCGCTTCCCGATGGTGGCACTCGTTGTGCGGGCCGACGACGACCTCGTTCGTCTCGCGTTGTCCGGGGAGAGCGAGTGCCACTACGACGTCGACGACTGCCTGGCGGAGGTGCGGGCACTGGACAAGGGGGACCCCCGGCCGCCGCGGCTGGAGCTCTGAGGTGCCGGCCGGCCGTCCCGGCGAAAGCGGAGCGAGGCCAGCGGACTTTTGACCTGCCCGTTCGTTGCTCGAACCGAAGATGGCGTTGCTCGATACGCTGTATGCCGGCACCCTACTCGTGTCGATTCCGGTGATCGGAATCGCACTGTACTACGTCACGAACAACCGCGGGCGACGCGGCGTCCAGACGCTGACGGCCCTGCTGGTCGGGACGCTCGTCTGGTTGTTCGGTGCACTGATCTACAACGTCGCCCCGACGTTCCGGATCGCACTGTGGACCAACCGCCTCCAGTACATCGGTATCGTGATCGTCCCTGCGTCGTGGCTGCTGTTCGCGTTCGTGTACTCCGATCGCGAGCACCTCGTCAACCAGTTCTCGATCGGTCTCCTCTCTCTCGAACCGCTCGCCGTCCTCGGACTGGTGTTCACCAACCGGAGCCACGACCTCTGGAACGAGGCCATCGTCCCCAGCGGAGAGACCTACGTCGCAGACGGGGCGCAGGTGACCTGTGACGCCGTCATCTGCTTCGGTGGGCTCGGCCCCGGCTTCCTGGCCCACGCGCTGTACTCGTACGTCGTGCTGCTGATCGGTGCGGGGCTGGTGCTCTCGCGTGCCCTGCGGTCCGACGCCATTCCCCGGGGGCAGGCCGTGTCGATGCTCGTGGCCGTCGCGGCACCGTCCGTCGGGAACGTCGTCTCGCTGTTCGTTTTGCCGTCGGACGTCCCGGACCTCACGCCGGTCATGTTCAGCGTGATGGGTGTCGCGGTCGTGGTGGGCCTGTACCGGTACTCACTGGTCGACACGGATGCGCTGAGCGGTGCAGTGGACGTCGAAGACCACGACGACCCGGCAGTGCTGGTCGACGACAACGACCACGTCGTCGGGGTGAACGTCGCCGCCGCTGCCGTCCTTGGCGTCGACGCCGACAACGTCCGCCGGGCGGAGGTGGGGAAGGCCTTCGCGAACCACGAGGAACTGCTCAACCGGTTCCTGTCCGACCCCCTGTCACCGGGGGGCCTGGAACTCGAGGACCCCATCTCCGGCGACCGGTTCGAGGTCACCGCCACGGAGGTGTCGCCGGAGGGGACGCCCAGGGAGGGCTGGCTGTACGTGTTCTCCCCGCTCCACTGAGACTGGCGTTCTCACCGTGGGCCGCCCGTGGCCGTTGCCGGGCGCGTCGTCGGCGGTCGGGGACGGTCAATACGACGGTCTCCCCGCTGTCCGGCGACGGCGAAAGAAACGTGAAGGTCGACCGAGTCGGCTACTCGAACAGCTCTGCGACGTCGTGGTAGTTCTCCGCCACGGTGTCCCAGTCGACGACGTCGAAGAACCCGTCGATGAAGCTGCCGCGGTCCGGACCGTAGTCGTAGTAGTAGGAGTGCTCCCAGACGTCGAGCGCCATGATCGGGTGTGCGCCCCAGAGCGCTCCCTGGTCGTGTTTGTCGACCGCGACGTTCCGCAACTGCTTGGCGACGGGGTCGTACAGGAGCAGGGCCCAGCCACCGGCGGCGCCGGCGGCGGTTTCGAACTCGCCCTTCCAGCCCTCGTAGGAGCCGAAGTCCTCCTCGATGCGCTCGCGCAGCGCACCGTCGGGTTCGCCGCCGCCGTTCGGGTCCATGTTCTCCCAGAACAGCGTGTGGAGGTAGTGTCCACAGCCGT
>CAZIVN010000009.1:9314-20808 GCA_964542685.1 uncultured Halobacteriales archaeon | reverse complement strand
CCCTAGCGCCCGCTACAGGGAGTCCATGCACGACGACCGCAGCCCTCCAGGTCCCGGACTGGACACGCCCGAAGGCGCCGAGCGGTACCTCAGGGACCGCGAGTCAGAGCGGCCACGCGAGCTGGGGCCGGGGCCGGACCACGGTGACCTGCACGCGGGTCCGGGCGACGGGACGCTGCCGCGGACGGAGGCCATCAAGGACGAGGTGGTCCGGCGGTGGGGCGTCACGACGCCGAGCGCGACGCTGATCGGGCGCCCCTCGCGACCGGAGGCGGACGTCAGCGAGACGATGCGGCGCCTTCACGAGGAACACCACCCGGCGATGGCGGGCCACGGCGAGCGGATGCACCGCCTGGACAAGGCACGGATCACGCACGCGCTGTGCAACCGGGTCGGGCTGACGCCGTGGCAACGCGACCGCGCGCTGGGGATCATGGTGGAGCTGGACCTGACGGCGTTCGGGAGTCGGCGGGCGATTCCGACCGTCGCCCTGGTGGTGATCCGTCACGTCGTCGACGAGGAACGGACGGCGGTGCTCGGCCTGGACGACGAGGAGCGAATCGCGTCGCTCAGTCCGGAGAGGATGGAGACGCTGTACGACCGCTACCAGTCCATCACGGACGAGGAGCGCTATCGTGAGTTGCTGGCGCGACGGGGACTCGACGTGACGACGATCAACCGACTCACGCGGATCCTGCGCGAACAACTGGCCGCCGAGGAGTTCGACGGGACGCCGCTGGGCCGGTCGCCGTACCGGGACCCGGCCCTGCCGTCCATCCGCTCGTAGTCGCCGAGTGCCCACAAACGACAAGTTACGACGGGTGCCAGTTAGCGTATCAGATGGCCGAACCGACGGACAGCGAGGGACGCGTCGAACGACTCCGAAACGCCGCCGCGGAGTTCGCGAGGTTCGACGGCGAGGCCGAGATCTTCGAGCACGCCGTCGACGTGGCTCGCGAACTGGTCCCAGCCGACACCTGCGTCGTCCTCCAGGCCGACGACGGAGCCTTGCGTCCGGTGGCGGCCAGGGACACCGTGCTGACCCCCAGAGCGACGCCGCTGAGGGTCGACGAGGGAGTCGCCGGACAGACGCTGGGCGGCGACGCCGCGATCCGGATCGACGACGTGCGGGACACACCGGAGGCACGACCGCGACGGCAGGGGCTCAGGTCCGCGCTGTCGGTCCCGGTCGACGACGACGTCGTCTTGCAGATCTGTTCGGAGACCGTCGGGGCCTACGACGAGACGGACGTCGAACTGGCGGAACTACTGGCGGACCACACCGAGCACGCGGTCGACCGCGTCCGGTACGAGGCTGCCGTCGAACGCGAACGCGACCGCTTCGCGGCGCTGTTCCAGAACGTGCCGGACGCAGCCGTGCAGTACCGCCTGGTCGACGGGCGGCCGGAGATGCAGCGCGTCAACTCGGCGTTCGTGCGCGTGTTCGGCCACGACCCGTCCGAGGCGATCGGGGAGACGGCGGCGGCGTTGCTCGTGCCGGAGTCCGAGCGCGAGCGAGCGGCGGACCTGTACGACGACGTCGCGGCCGGCGAGCGACTGGACGTGGAGGTGACCCGGAGCACCGTCGACGGGACGCGCCCGTTCCTGTTGCGCAGCGTTCCGGTCTGGACGGAACGGGGCGACGTCTCCGAGCGCGTCGGCTACTTCATCTACACCGATATCAGCGAACTCAGGGAGCGTGAGGCGGCGCTGGAACGGAAGAACGAGCGGCTCGACGCGTTCACGAGCATCGTGAGTCACGACCTGCGGAACCCCCTGTCGGTCGCACAGGGGTACCTGGAGGAGACACGCCGCTCCGACACCGACCACCTCGACACCATCGGGGCGGAACTCGACCGGATGGAACGGATGATCGAGGACCTGTTGACCCTGGCCCAGCAAGGCGCCATCGCGGGTGAGATGGAGCCCGTCGACCTGGGGCGGGTGGCCGAGGACGCCTGGTCGCACGTTCGCACCGAGGGGTCGCGCCTGGTAGTAGCCGACAGTCGAACCGTCGAGGCCGATCCGGAGCGGGTGACGGAACTGCTGGAGAACCTGTTTCGGAACAGCGTGGAACACGGTTCCACGAGCAGTCGGACGGAGTCCGACGCGGCGTCGGTGACAGTCACCGTCGGGACGACGGACTGCGGGGGGTTCTACGTCGCGGACGACGGCCGGGGCATCCCGACGACTCGTCGCGAGGAGGTGTTCGAGATGGGCGTCTCGACGTCGGCCGACGGCACGGGGTTCGGCCTCGGCATCGTCGAAGAGATCGCGGAGGCACACGGCTGGGCCGTCGACGTGACGGCCTCCGAGAGCGGTGGGGCCCGCTTCGAGATCGACGTCGACGGGGGGGACCGCTGATGGTCGAGATCGACGTTGAGGACACCGCGATCACGGCCGTCGACCGTGCCAACCGGACGCTAACTATCGAGACGGCTGGCTGGGATCGCCCGGCACACGCGGGGGACCTGCCACTGGACGTCGACGAGAGCATCGGGGGGCGGGTCGAGTCGCTGTCGATGCAGTCGGGGGTCGCCGAGGTGCGACGGCTCGACGGCGACTTCGAGCGGATCGAGCAAGGGGCCGGCGAGCGAGCACTGGACGACGCGGAGTACGTCCTCAAGGTGTCGAGTTCGCTGATCGGGTACGTCAGGTTCACCGGTCCGGGCGAACTCGTCCGCGAGGAAGACACAACCGTGCGGTTGGAGTTCGACCACCCGACGCCGGTCACCGTCGGGTTCTGGAGCCTGCTGGACTACCCGGAGGCGACGGTGACAGTCGCGCCGACGCCGACCGGAATCGCACGTGGGCTCCAGGCACTGCCGAGCAGTCACATCACGACGGAGCCAAAGCGAGTGATGCCGGGGTGGCGGGATCACCCGCCGTTGCTCGACGTTGGCGACGAAACCGAGGTACCGGACGCCGTCGCGGCAGCCGAACCCGACACGGGCGTCGAACTCGTCTCCCCGGACCGGATCGAGCCGCTGTTCCCGGCCGCACCGCTCGTCCACCACCTCGGGGCCGACGTTCGCGTCGAGGACCGGCCGGCCCCCGTCCTGCGGGCGCCCGACGCCGGGGTCGCCCACGAGTTCGACCCGATGCCCCGGTTCCAGCACGGGGCCGCGCGGACCCTGCGACAGTTGTTCTACGTCGAGTCCATCGTCAAGTCCGCTCGCCCTGGCGCGGCGGACATCGTCGACACCGCGCTGACCGACCGCGTCGGAATCGACGTCGACGACGTCTACCCGTTGCCGCCGGACGAACGCCTCGCGCGGTACCTCGCGGCGGACCTGGATTCGATCACCGACGACCTCCCACGCCGGAACTACGCCGTGTACGTCCCGCCGGAGCCCGACCGGGTGTCGGCGTTGCCGTTCGTCGTGCGGTACTTCGGACACGTGTACACGCCGGAGGCGCTCGCGGGGGCCGGCGGCGAGACGCCGCCGACCCGTCGCATGGAGGGGCTGATCGACCCGACCGAAGGGGGGTCACCCTCTCGGCGGACGTACGACCTCCCGCCGACGGCGTTCACGAACGGGCTCGACCACCTCACGGAGGGTGACCCGGACGTCGACGTCGTGATCGTCGACAACGCGACGGACGGGCAGCGAGCGGACGTCGCGTGGTCGGTCTACGACGAGCGGTCGAGCGTCGAGGACGGAACCGTCGAACGCAGGGCGGACGTCGAGAGGGACGAACTCGCGACGCTCCTGGAGCGACGAACGGACGTCGTCCACGTCGTCGCCGACGGCCCGGGGCTGACGTGTCCGGACGGGCGACTCGACCCCACGTCGCTCGACGCGCCAGGCGTCAGAGTCGCCGTGCTCGACGCTCCGGAGACGCTGCGTGCCAGCCACCACCTCGTCGAGGCGGGCGGCGTCCTCGCAGTGGGCGTCGGCGACCGTCGCCCCTCGACACGGGCACTGGAGAACGTCCTCGTCCTGTTCGTCCAGGGGTTCAGCGTCGCACTCGGCGTCGACGTCGTCGACGAAACCGGCTCCGATCTGGGGGACCTCGAACTGGTCGGCGACGGGACACACAACATCTTCGAGGACGACAGCATCACGCGCCTGCCGCTGTTCGTCCGCTCGCTGGGCGGCGGCCAGTTCGAGGTGCGGTCCGAATCGAACGGCCCGGCGGCGGGGCTGACCTGGCACCCCGACACCCCGGAAGTGGAGTCCCGGCTGCTCGACGGTGCCGAGTTCACGACGACTGCGGGGCCCCTCGCCGACCAACTCGACGAGGACGGCCTGATGATCGTCCACGACGGCGAGTTGTACCCGTCAGAGGACGTCGACCCGTTCTACCCGGGGCTCTGAACGCGAGTCCCGCCGGTCCGAGACCGACGCGACCGCCGACCGTCAGGTTTCGAACTCCGGGTCACGCTCTCGCCGTTCCCGGGATTCGTCCGTTCCGCCGACGTCCAGTTCGCGAGTAGTCGCTCTGTTCTCCGTCCCGAGGAGTCGTTCGAGTTTGCGCTCGAACTCGGCCTCCGTGCGGTCGCCACTCGCGGAGCGCTATAACGAGGGCTCGACGAGGCACAGCGTTCATTACGATCCCAGGATTCTCCCCGGACATGTACGACCGGATTCTGTTGCCGACGGACGGGAACTCGCGGACGCACCAGGTCGTCGAACAGGCCCGACGAGTGGCCGAACTCTCCGGTGGGACGGTCCACGTCGTCTCGGTCGTCCCAGCGAACGCGCCCGACGACAGCGACGCCACCGAGGCCATCGAGTCGGCGGCGGAGACGTTGTCTGCGAGCGGCCGGTCGGTCCAGACCGCCCTCCTCCGTGGCCGACCGTACGAGGAGATTCTCGAGTACGCCGACGAGATGGACGTCGACCTGATCGTCATGGGCACCGAGGGCCGGTCGGGACTCGACCGGTTCATGATCGGGAGCGTCACCGAGCGAGTGCTCCGGACCACCGACGTGCCAGTCCTCGCAGTCAGACTCTCCGCGGACGACGACGGGACGGTGACCGACGTCGAGTCGGCGAAAGCGGCCGCCAGGTCGGCACTCGAGAACCAGGGACACACCCTCGCGGCGGTGCCCGAAGAACCGTACCGCGAGGCAAACACCTGGATCGTCCGCGCGGAGACGGAGGCTGGCGACCTGTACAACGTTCACGTCGAGGTTGCGACCGGGGAGACACGCCTCGCCGAGATCAACACCTGAACGACCCGGACGCCGTCAGTCGGTTTCCCACCAGGTGCCGGTCCTGTTCGTACCCTGCTGGAAGACAGTCGGCATCTCTCCGCGGTCGTCGACCCCCATCGAGGCGCCGATCCAGTAGCCGACGTGCCACCCGACAGCCTCCGTCCGGACGTCCGACAGTGCGATCCAGGACTTCGAGTGGTACTCCACGGTGTCGTCGTCGTCCGAGTCGATGCCTCTTGTCTCCCCACACGACCCGGGACCATCGCGACACCAGGGGTCGTCGAAGAACCGCACGATGATCTCTGCGTCCGCTTTGGAGTCGGTTTCGACGAACTCCACGTCCTGGGGGACCGTCCCCTCTGCCCCACCGTCGTAGTAGGAGAGTGCGTGCTGGACCTGCTCTCTGACCGCAGCCTCGCGGTCCTCGGTCACGTCGCCGTACTCGACGTAGACTTCGATTCGATCCGTCTGCCAGGGGTTCTGGCGATCGGAGACGTTCTCCTGCGGTTCGGTGTCGACCTCCTGAAGGCGCCCCATCAGCGGCATCGGTGCCTCACCGTGGCGGATGCCCAGCAAGTGTCCGAACTCGTGTTTGATCGTCCGCTGGATCGTCTCGGGACCGTACTCGGTGTTGATCTGGACGATCGTCGTATCGCCGGGATCGGAACTGGCGTTCAACACCGGTGCACAGCCCAGCAACCCGGTTTCGCCGTGGCAGATGACCGTCGAGGTGAAGTCGACGAGGACGTCCGGCTGGGTCGCGTCCGGTCTCAGGACGAAGTTCACGCTGTAACTGCCGTACCGGACGTCGTTCTCGTTCCAGTAGTCGACCGCCGCCGCGACTGCGTCACTGTACTCACCGCCGTCTGACGGTGGTGCGTCGACGGCCACGACGACCTCCTCGGCGTTCCAGGGGTTCACCGCGACAGACTCCAGCGAGCGATCCATGGCGGAGCCGTTACCTCCCGAGTCGATGCTCGGGGACACGCCGTTGGGGTCCGCCGGGATCGGTCCCCCTCCGGGGACCTGTGGGACTCCGTCCGGGCCCGGAGCGCTCACGCCGGGATCCGTGAGACAGCCCGCGGACAACAGGAGAACGGCCACGATACAGGCCCCCAAACGGCTCATCGTTCGCACCGTCCTACGTAAACCAGCGGTATTTGCTTTTCGACCGACGTGTTTGGCGTCGGGATCGGGGCCGCTCGTCCCCCGTCAGGAACCCGTCCAGCCCACGTTGAAGTCCGTCTCGGACGTCTCCTCGAGTCCAGCCTCGGCGCCGATCTTCTCCGTCAGGAGGTCGACGGCCATGCGGTTCGCGCCCTCGGGGATAATGATGTCCGCGTCGCGTTTCGTCGGTTCGACGAACTGTTCGTGCATCGGCTTGACCGTCGAGAGGTACTGGTCGATGACGCTCTCGAGGTCGCGGCCTCGCTCGACGACGTCACGACGGATCCGCCGGAGGATGCGGACGTCTGCGTCCGTCTCGACGTACACTTTCAGATCCAAGTTCTCCAGGACGCGGTCGTCGTGCAAGGCCAAGATACCCTCGACGACGAGGACCTCGGAGGGTTCGATCCGGACCGTCTCGTCGGTCCGGTTGTGGAACGAGAAGTCGTACTGGGGCATCTCGACTGGGTTCCCGTCCAGCAGTTCGTCGAGGTGGTCGCGGATCAGTTCCCACTCGAACGCCGAGGGGTGATCGTAGTTCACCGACTCCCGTTCCTCCATCTCCAGGTGCGACAGGTCCCGGTAGTAGTTGTCCAGTGGCAGTCGAGTCAGTGCGCGTCGCTCCTCCGCCGTGGCGGCCACCGCGTCCGAGATCTCCCGGGCGACGGTCGTCTTGCCAGCACCCGTCCCACCGGCGATCCCGATCGCGAACGACGGCGTCGTCATCGTGTGGCCACACCACGCCGAGGCCCCTTTAGTTTTCGACTCGGTGCGGTCCCGAACGCTCGGCCGGGCCGGTCGTTTCGACAGCGTTTCCCGATCCCGTCACGAAGGACCGTCCATGCCCCCCGCGACGACCGGTACCTACCGGATCCTGCAGGCCGAGGACGACCGGGTCCTGCTCGCCGACCGCGACGACGAGTACGAACCGGTGGCGGCCAGGCCCGGCGAGTTTCTCGCGGCCGACCTCGTCCCCGGCAACGTCGTCGAGGCCGAGGTCGCGTTCGGACAGGCCGAGGCGCGCCTGCTGTCGGCGACCGTACGGCGGTCGACCGTCTACGAGTACGTGCCAGACGCCGACGTCGTCTTCGAGGCCGCACGGGACCTGTGGCAAAAGACGCGGGCCGACGGTGCGGGGATGGGATCGCGCGTCACGCAAACCACGGACGGCGAGGTCAACGGCGTCCTGTACGTGTTCGCCGACGCACCGGCCGGCGACCGGATCGAGGAGTTCCGGAGCGGCCGCCGCCCGCTGGACCCTCTGCTGGAGCGGGTCGCCGACACCGAAGGGTACGGCCCGCGCGCGGTGTTCGTCGTCTCGCCCGACGATCCGTTCGTGATCGTGGCGATCGCGCTCGACCCCGACGGCCTGTTCGCGGACACGATGCGGGAGACCTACGGTCTGCCGGGCGCCGGCGACCTCGACCTGGCGGCGGAGACGGCTCCGAGCGGCAGCGTCCCTGACCTCCCCGACGGACTGGGCGACGACGTCCTGGACGGGTCAGGGGACGGCGGGGCGGACGAGGCGGGCGTCGAGACCGACGAGTTAGGGAGCGTCGACGCACTGGGTCACGACTCGACGGACGGCGGCGGACGCGAGGACGGATAGCGCGGGTGACGGTCTGCTCTCGTCGCCGGGGCGACGCCGCTACAGTTCCAGCCAGTCGCTCGTGACTTCCGAGTCCCGGAGGTGCCAGCGTTGCTCGACGGAGCCCTCGTCGACCCTGACCTCGACGATGGCGTCGAACAGCGGTTCCAGGAGGCGGACGTAGTCGTTCTCGTGGTCCAGTCGCAGGTGGAAGTGTCCCATCCCGGTCGACTGGCGGACACGAGAAGTCACCATGTGCAACAGGCGAAACACGGTCTCCGACCGGTGCTGTTGCAGGAGCGGGCGAACCGAGTCGAGACAGAGACGCAACTCGCCGGGATCGAGTTCCGTCTCGTCCTCGATGCCGTCGACGGTTGCCAGTACGGTCGTCCCGAGTGCACTCAGGAGGTCGTTGTCGACGACCGTCTCGTCGACCGTCGGAGCCATCGGGTCCGGGTGGTCCGCGTCCTCGTGGCGAACGAGGAACGTCGCCCCGCTCGACGCCGTCGACGCCGACTCGGGGACCGCCGCACAGCCCTCGGCGCCACGGGTCAGTACGTAGACGCGCTGGCGCGGGTCCTCGCCGTCGAACCCCATGAGACGTCGACAGGCGGTGCGGTGGGCCGCGCTCTGGCTCTCACCGACCAGCAGGAGGTTGCTCCCCTTGCGCTTGAGCTCCGACAGCGTCTGTGCGAACGTCGCACTGTCGGGGACCCCGCTCCCGTGGTCGGTGCGCATTTGTTTCCTCACAGATGCGGCCACATATATTAAAAGTTGCGGGCGAAACCTGTCGCCGTCCCGGATTCTTTCGACGAGGGTGGGGGACCCTGACCGCCGGTACCGCCACGGGTTTGTGCACCCGTCGGGTACGGCTACCTATGCCCGACCTCTTTTCCCCAATCGAGTTCGGTTCGGTACGGGCCAGGAACCGCGTGACAGTTTCGCCGATGTGTCAGTACTCCTGCAACCGGGACGGCCTCGCGACGGACTGGCACCTCTCGCACCTGGGCGCACGCGCGACCGGCGGGGCCGGAGTCGTCCTGACCGAGGCGACGGCCGTCACGCCCGAGGGCCGAATCTCGCCGCACGACCTCGGACTGTGGAGCGACGACCACGCGGACGCGCTCGAACCGGTCGCCGAGTTCTGTCGAGCACGGGGCGCTGTCCCCGGCGTCCAGCTGGCCCACGCCGGGCGGAAGGCGAGCAAGGACCGTCCCTGGGACGGCGGTGCCCCCATCCGGCCCGAGGACGGGGGCTGGACCGTCCTCGCCCCTAGCGACCGTCCGTACCCCAGCGAGGGCCCGACGGCGTCGCTGCGCCGGATGGACCGCGAGGACGTCCGGGCGACCGTCGAGGCGTTCGCGAACGCCGCCGTCCGGGCGGTCGACGCCGGGTTCGAGGTCGTCGAGATTCACGCCGCGCACGGCTACCTCCTCCACGAGTTCCTCTCGCCGGCCGCCAACGACCGCGACGACGAGTACGGCGGCGACTTCGAGGCCCGGACCAGGATCGTTCGCGAGGTTGTCGACGCCGTCGCCGAGGCGGTCCCCGACACCCCCCTGTTCCTCCGGGTGTCCGCGACCGACTGGCTACCGGACCGCGAGTCGTGGACCGTCGAGGACACTGTGGCCCTCGCCGACCGCGTTGCCGACCGGATCGACCTCCTGGACGTCAGCGCGGGCGGGATTCACCCCGACCAGCAGTTGCCCGACGGCGGGCCGGGCTACCAGGTGCCGTACGCCGAGCGGGTCCTGGAGGCAGTCGACGACCTCCGGGTCGGCGCCGTCGGCGGCATCTCGGAACCGACACACGCCGACGCGCTCGTCCGGAACGGCCGGGCGGACCTCGCCGTCGTCGGCCGCGAACACCTTCGCGACCCGTACTTCGCACTCCACGCTGCCGAGACGCTGGACGTCGACGAGGAACGGGCTCCGGACTGGCCGGTGCAGTACCGACGAGCGATCTGACCGCTCGGGGGCGGGGGAGACGACTGCGAGAAGTGAGGTCAGGTCCGGAAGCTCTCGCCACAGCCACACTCGCTGACGACGTTCGGGTTCTCGACGTTGAAGCCGGCGCCCTGCAGGCCGTCCTCGAAGTCGAGGACGCTGCCCTCGATGTAGTTCATGCTGGCCGGATCCACGAACACGCGCAGGTCGTGGTGTTCGTAGATGGTGTCGTCCTCCTCGGGTTCGTCGTCGAAGCGCATCCCGTAGGACAGCCCGGCACAGCCACCCTGCTGGACGAACAGGCGGAGGCCGGCGACGTCGGTGTCCAGCCCCTCGTCCTCGAGGAGTGTGATGGCCTTCGAGGCTGCCGCCTGGGTCACCTCGATCCGTGCGATTCCGTCCCCGTCGGCGGTCTCCGTACTCATGTGTTTCCATTTTGCCCCCGAGGTGTTAACGTTGTTGCCGTGGCCCGTCGCGTCGCCACTCCGCTCCCGGCTCGAACGGTTTCGGGTCAGGACAAGCCGTCGGGAGCGACCTGTCCCGCCTTGTCCGCGACGACGAGGACGGCACCGTCGCCGACCTCCCTGGTGGTGAGCATCACGTCTTCGAACCCGACGTCGGAGAGCGTCTCCCAGACGATCGCCGGATCGTAGGTCCGGTAGGGAACGGTTCGCTCGACGGTGACGGAGTCCTCCAGGGCCGCGTCGATCAGTTCGTACGTCTCCTCGACGGACGCCCCCGCGGGCGTCGCAGTGACGCGTCGCTCCCGCCGCGCCTCGACGGTCCCGTCCGAGACGGCAGTCGGACCGCCGTCGATCCCGGCCGGCGTCACGAGGGCGTCGAACAGCAACGTGCCACCCGGCGAGAGCGCCTCGTGGGCGGAGCGGACGAACGACTCGAACGCCGCCTCGTCGAGTCCCGCGGTGACGAAATCGAACGCACCGACGGCGTCGACGCCCTGGACCGGGAGCGCCGTGGGAGTGGCGGCGACGACCTGGCCACGTCCCGCCGCACGCCGTCGCAGGCCGTGGCGCGATTCGGTACCGACGACCGTCGGGAACGAGTCGGCGGCGGCGAGGAGTCGTCCGGGACCGGTCTCGACGTCCACGACGCTCGTCGCCAGCGGGAGGTACCGTTCCAGCCGACTCGCGACCTCGGAGGCGTCGCTCGGCCCGGTCAGCGCGTCGTACACCGGCGCCAGCGTCGTCCCCGGTGCGTGGTCCCCGTCCGGGTCCGCGACGATCGCGTCGTAGGCGTCTCTGAGGTTCACGTCCGTCGGCCTGGGACCGTCGCTCATCGGTCCAGCCGCCTCCTGACGCTGTCGGCGTGAGCACCCAGGCCCTCGGCCTGGGCGAGTGTGGTCACCGTGTCGGCGAGGTCCGACAGGGCCTCGCGGTCGAGTCGCTGGACCGTGGTCGACCGCAGGAAGTGATCGACCGACAGGCCGCCGTGGCGCTTCGCGGCGCCGCTGGTCGGAAGGACGTGGTTCGTCCCGGAAGCGTAGTCGCCGGCAGCGACGGGAGTGTGCCCGCCCAGGAAGGCACTCCCGGCGCTGTCGATCCGGTCGAGCAGTGCCTCCTCGGCCTCGGCGTCCGCGGCGACGACGCTCAGGTGTTCGGCGGCGTACTC
>CAZIVN010000009.1:0-9304 GCA_964542685.1 uncultured Halobacteriales archaeon | reverse complement strand
GAACAGGACGGCCTCGCTCATCGACCGCGCCTGGAAAACGCCACTCGCGTCGTTGGCCAGGGCGTCGCGGATCACGTCCGCTCGCTCGCAGTCCTCGACGGTCGCCTCCAGGGTGTCGACAACGGCAGCGGCGAGGTCCGCGTCGTCGGTGACGAAGACGACGGAGGCGTTCGGGTCGTGTTCCGCCTGCGCGAGCATATCCGCGGCGACGAACTCGGGATCGGCGGAGCCGTCCGCCAGGACCAGAATCTCGGAGGGACCCGCGAGGAAGTCGATAGCGACGTCGCCCCTGACGACGGCCTTCGCGGCCGTCACCCAGCGGTTGCCCGGACCGACGACCTTCTGGACCGTCGGAATCGTCTCGGTCCCGTAAGCCAGGGCCGCGACGGCCTGTGCGCCACCGACGGAGTAGACGGCGTCGGCGCCGGCGGCGTGGACAGCGGCCAGCGTGACGGGGTTGATGTCGTCGGCCGGCGGCGTCACGCAGAGCACGTCCTCGACGCCCGCGACGACGGCCGGGACGACACCCATGACCGCGCTGGAGGGGTACGCGGCGGTGCCACCGGGCACGTACACGCCAACGCGTTCGAGCGGTCGGAACCGGCGGCCGAGTTCCCGACCCTCGAAGTCCGCGCGCCAGTCCTCGGGCACCTGTCGCTCGTGGAACGCGCGGACGTTGGCGATGGCCGTCTCGATGGCCGCCCGCACGTCGTCGTCGATCTCGTCGTAGGCGCGTTCCGCGACGTCGGTGACGTCCGGGTTCCCGACCTCCACGTCGTCGAACTCCCGGCAGAACTCCCGGACTGCGACGTCGCCTTCCTCTCGAACTCGCTCGACGATGTCCTCGACGTCGTCCCGTACAGCCTCGACCCCGGCGTCCCGTTCGAAGAGTGCGGCCCGTTCCCCGGGCCCCAGGTCGGCGACGACTCGTACGTCCATGCCTCACCGTTCGGGGCGGGGGGAAGAAAAAGCGTTGGCGTTCCAGGCAGTTGCTGAGATCACGAGATACTTGTGCCGGACGGTCGAGACGCCCGGACGACGCCATGGTCCCCCATCCGACCACGCTCTCCCGGCGCCAGTTGCTACTCGGTGTCGGCGGACTGACCGCCTCGACGGGCATCGCCGGTGCGGTCACCGGGCTGACCCGGCCGACGCTACTCCCGGACGCGCTCACCGACGTGTGGATCGAGCGCTACCCGACACCGCCGGAGGTGACGAGTCACTGGTGCCCCACCGTGACGGGGACCCACGCCGAGTGGGCCGTCGAGTACCTCGCGGAGACGGTCCGGGAGGCGAAACGGCTGGACGCGTACCTGTACGCACTGACCGGCCGCGCGAAACTGAAGGAGTACCCGGTGCTGTATCGGATCGTGACGGATCCGCAGTGAGCGTCCCGACCCGGCACGGCTCGGGAGGCTCACGGAGCGCTCAGAGCAGGCCCCGTGCCGCGGCCAGGTCGCGGTAGCAGTCCAGGTACCGTTCGAGGACGGCGTCGCGGTCGAACCCGGCGAAGGACTCGTCGACGGTCAGTCGCTCCAGGTCGCCGGCGTCCCTGATGGCCCGGGCCAGTTCGTCCTCGCTGGTGGTCCGGAAGCCACGCTCGCGGTTCTCCACGAGTTCGTGTGCCCCGGAGTCGGCGTGGTACTCGACGATGCCGACACAGCCCGCGGCCATCGCCCAGAGCAGTTCGGTCGGGAACGGGCACTCGGTCGCGGTCTGGCAGAACACGTGGGCGCCGCGGTAGGTCGCGATCCGTTCGTCGCGGTCGCACGATCCGACGAACGTGATGCGCTCGTCGATCCTGAGGTCCCGGGCCTGCCGTTCGTAGTCGTCTCGTTCCGGGCCGTCGCCGATCACGGTCGCCGACCAGTCGTGGCCGCGGAGTTCCGCGAGGCCGAGCAGGACGCTCTCCAGGTTGGCCCCCTCGTCCAGGCCCCGGGCGTAGACGATCTCGGTCTCGTCGGCGGGGTCGATGCCCCGGATCCGGTCCAGGTCGACGGCGTCGGGGACGACGGTGACGCGGTCGCCGTCGATGCCGCGCTCGCGGACCCTGGTGCGGACGTGCTGTGAGGGGACGATCACGACGTCGCCGGCCGCGAGCGCCTTGCGCGCCGCCTGGGTGTCGGGGGCGCCGTACCACTCGACGACGGTCGGCACCCGGGCGAACGTCGCACCACGGCCCGCCCAGATCCCCGCTCCTGGAGGGTTGGCGCGGGCGTGGACCACCTCCGGCGAGGCCCGGAGGATCGACAGCGGGAGACGGAGGGCGAAGGAGGTCGTCGCCGCGGGATCCGGGACGACCCCGCGGTAGACGACGTCGTCGACCTCCCGGATCGTCTCTTCCTCGTCCCAGAAGGAACTGGTGTGGACGACCACCTCGTGACCCCTGTTGGCCAGTGCGTCGGTCAGGTCCGACAGGCGACGGGTGGCGTCGGTCTCGCGGTGGTGGATCGTCTCCAGAGCGACGAACGAGACGCGCATCCACAGGCTCTGGGACGGGGCCCGGCTTAAATCCCGTCGCTTCCCGCCGGTGGGCGGCGGCGCTCGACCCGCATCCGCATCTCCTGTTCGGGGTGCATCGTCAGCGAGGGCCGGAGGTCGATGGGCGTCGGTCCCTCGTACGAGAGCCGGTACTCGCTGGCCGTCGTCGCGAGGATCAGTTGCGCCTCGAGCATCGCGAGGTGCTTGCCGATGCAGTGGCGGGGGCCGCCGCCGAACGGGAAGTAGGCGAACCGGGGGCGCTCCGAGCGCCGCTCCGGGCGCCACCGCTCGGGGTCGAACGTCTCGGGGTCGTCCCAGTAGCGCTCGGACCTGTGGACGCCGTACTGGGGCAGCATCAGCGTCGCGTCCTCGGGAATCTCGTAGTCACAGAGTTCGACGGGGCCGTCGCTGGGCGTCCGGAACAGCGTGAACACCGGCGGGTACAGCCGCATCGCCTCGTTGATCACCCACTCGACGTACTCGAACTCCCTGACGTGCTCGAAGCCCGGCCGCCCGCCACCGAGGACCTCCTCGAGCTCCTCGTGGACGCGGGCGGCCGCCTCGGGGTGTTCCGAGAGCAGGTACCACGTGTAGGTCAGCGTGAGCGCCGTCGTATCGTGGCCGGCCAGCAGCATCGTCATCATCTCGTCCCGGAGCTGGGACTGGGACTGTTCGCCGCGTTCGCGGGCCCGCACCAGGACCGACAGGAAGTCCGTCGGCCCCTCGTCCGTCGCCGGGTCGCCGATGGTCTCCATCCGCGCCGCGACGATGTCGTCGATGATCCCCTCCAGGGAGTCGACGGCGGCCTGGAACTCGGCGTCGTCCGGTTGAGGCACCCACTCCGGCATCGCGAACCGCAGCGGGTCCGGTTCGAACCGCGACCCGAGCGGTTCCAGTTGCGACTCGATGGTCCGCACGCGGGACTCCGACAGTTCGACGCCCATCATCAGGTCGAGGATGACGTCGAGCGTCACGCGGGTCATCGCGCGCTCGACGTCGACGACGTCGCCGTCGGACCACTCCGCGATGCGGTCCTCCGCGTGGTCGGTGATGCGGTCGGCCATGCCCGACAGGCGAGCCATGCTGAACGCCGGCGTCGCCAGGTCGCGTTGCTGTTTCCAGGTGTCGCCCTCGCTGAGCAAGAGCCCCTCGCCGAGCAGGTCACCCAGCGCGTCGTCCTGAAACGGCGGTTTGCGGAACTGGTCGGCCTCCGAGACGAGGACGCGTTCGATCGCCGACGGGTCGGTAAGCATGTACGTCTCGAACGGTCCGAACTCGAAGCGCGCGATACCGCCGTAGCTGTCTTCCAGGGCCCTGATGAACCGGAACGGGTCGTCGGCGTACCGGCGACTGTCCCCGAACAGCGGTTCCCCCCTCGGACCCGGTGGTACGTCAGCCATTGTCGAACCTGCGGACTCGACGGTCAAGTATCGGACGGTGGGGGCGATCCGTCGACGACGCGGTCGACCCGAGAGCGGCGAGCAGGGAAGTGGCCCAGTCGGGACCGCGAACCCCCGTGTCGTGGTACGCTGACACAAGGGTTATCAACCACGCTGTGCGTTATGGGGGTATGGGCACTGCCCCGGCGACTGGAATGGCGGACTCGGTGGTCGCTCCCTCACCACCGTCTCCAGGCACTGCTGAAGCGGCCTGTTCCGGGGTGGCGTGTGCGACGATAGACCTGGTTTCTGCCGCGCTCGTTCTCTTCTGGACGTTCGCGTTCATGCTTGCCGTCGTCGCGACGGTCGTCCACCTGCGCCGAGCGCGGTCGGCCTGCGAGGAGGAGCGGGACCGGCTCCTTTCGGAACGGCGGGCGTTCGAACGCTTCGTCCGTCGCGTCGAGGAGATCGAACCGGTCGACACGATGGGAACGGCCGTCCAGGCAGGAGCCACTGCGTCGATGAGCCACTCCATCGACGGCGACGAACTGTCCGCCGTCGAGGACGCGTACAGGGAGACGGTGATGAGTGTGGAGCACTTCGACGACGACTACGGCGAATCGGTTCGAGAGAACATGGCGGCGGAACTCGGTGCGGACGTGACGACCGCGGTACTGGACGGCCAGCGGTTCCACCCGCAACTGAAGATGGCGATCATGTCGAAGTGCACGGAGGCCTACGAGACGCGCACGACCGTCCTCCGTGACATCGACGACGAGGCAGGGGAGATCGAGGACGCACGGTCGGAGATCGAGAGCGTGGAGGCGACGCTCGAACGCCTCGACAGCCGGTCGCTGCTCGACAAGTCCTTCGAGGACCTCCGCGAGGACTACGGCGAACTGTGTGACCTGGAGGCCGACTGCGAGTCGCGCCTGACCGACCGACAGGAGACGGTTACCGCTCGCGAGCCCAGTCCAGAACCGGACGAGGGCCACGACTTCCACGCGTACCTGTACGAGCCGCTAACGGTCTCCTACCCGGTGCTTTCGGCGACGCTGTCGACGCTGTCGACGGTGCGTTCGGCCCGGCGGCGCGTCCTCGACTCGCTGACGCGGCGCGTCTGAGCCCGCGTCGACCTCGTTCTGGCCACCTGCGTCGAAAGCGGAGCCTCAAAGACGATCCAGGTGGTAGCCTCCGGTATGTCCACGTTGAACGAGGTGCTGAACGACGCCGGTCCCCTGAAGGCCGTCGACGGCGCGGTGATCGTCGCGGTCCTCGTGGCCGGCGAGGTACACCACTACGGCACCGCCGTCCTGTCGGACCCCGCAGGGATGGTGGACGTCCTCGTCGCGTTCCTGTTCGGGTGGTACGCCGCCGCGAGCCTCCTCGGCCTGTACGGTGTGGCGGCCGACGGCCCGGGGAGACACTCCCTGCGGGCGGTCGCCGTCACCGCGATCGCCGGTGCGAACGTCGGCCTGATCGTGCGCAGCCTCGCGTTCGGACGCCCCCAGATCAGTCCGTTCCCCGCAGTCATCACCGTGACGCTGGTGGTCGCACTGGTCGCCGTTCGCTGGGCGGTGCGGCGGGCCGCGAGGAGCGAGGAGGCCTCGTCACTCGGCGCGGGCGAGTACCAGCCCCAGAACTGAGGCAGTCGCCGCGACGCCCGCCAGGACGAGGAACAGTGCCGTCGGGTCGGCGAAGGTCAACAGGGCGCCGGCGATGGCTCCGCCGGCGGCGCCGACGCCGAACACGCCCAGGTAGGTGTAGCCGTAGGAGAGCCCCCGCGTGCCGGGCGGGGTCAGTTCGGCGACCGTCGCCTGGTACAGCGGCTGGACGACGAACAGGAAGAAGCCCAGCAGGACGCCGACGACGAGCAGCGGAACCACGCCGAACTCGGCCGCGGGGAGGAACACGAGTGCGAGGACGACGAGGACGCCGAAGGCACCGGCGATGCCGTGTGCGGGCTCGATGCGATCCGTGAGGACCCCGCCAGTGTACTGCCCGGCCATCCCGACGGTCAACAGCCCGGCGTACACGAACCGTCCCGGTTCCCACTCGACGCCCAACAGCGTGACCGCCTCGAACCCGGGCAGGTCGCCGATCAGTTCGGGGAGGAAGGTCAGGACGCCCCGGTAGTACAGCCCCGACATCACGACCACGCCGAACACCAGGACGAACGATCCGGTGAACAGGCGGCGACTCCCCGTCAGGAACTCGGAGAGCGAGGAGACCGAATCCGCCTTCGAGTCGCCGCCGTCCGCGACCGGTTCCTCGACGGCCGCCGACTCGTCGATGTCGACGCGGGCGGCGAGCACCGCGCCGACGAGCGCCGGGACGACGAGCACCGCCGTCGCCGTCTCCCAGTCGACGACGAGCAACAGGAGCGCGGTCACGAGCGGTCCCAGTGCGATGCCGAGGTTGCCGGCCATGCCGTGCAGTGCGAACCCGCGGCCGCGCTCGTCGACGCCCTTGCTGATCAGCGAGAGGCCCGAGGGGTGGTAGACGCTCGCCGCGATGCCCCAGCAGACCAGCGCGACGACCACGACGGCGACGGAGGGGGCGAGACTCAGGAGCGCGAACGAACCGCCCATGCCCGCGAGACAGGCGAGAATGAGCCGGCGCGAGCCGAACGCGTCCGCGAGAACGCCGCCGGGCAGGGCGCCGATACCGAACAGCGCGTATCCGACGCCCACGACGAGGCCCAGCGTCGCGGGCGTGACCGCGAACTCGTCGAGCCAGGCCGTCATCAGGATCGGGATGGACAGCTCGTAGGTGTGGACCAGCGCGTGGCCGAGCATCACCAGCGAGACGATGGCCCGATCGTTGTCGTTCACACCTGACCCCACCCGCTCGGCGCGCTTGAAAACGTCGGTAGCGGTACGGCTGCCCGAGAGGGGACGGGTCCCACACTCGCCGACGGCGACTCGAAAAAGCCTATGACACCCCTCCGAGAAGGCAACGCCATGGCTCTGACGGGCACGCTCGACGCGACGGTCGGATCGGACGCGGTCACATTTACTTTCAGCGTGGAAAACGACGGGGCCGAACCGGTCGAGGCGAACTTCTCGGACGCACAGCGCACCGACTGCGCCGTCACCGACGACGGCGACGAGGTGTGGCGCTGGAGCGACGGGCAGATGTTCGCGATGATGCTGGGCTCCGAGACGTACGCTCCCGGGACCACGGAGACGTACGAGATGACCTGGGAGGAACCGCCGTCGGGCGAGTTCGAGGCCCACGCCGAACTCGTCGCCAACGGCGTGACCTGCGAGGCGTCGACGTCGGTGTCGGTCTGAGGCGGGAGGACTGCGGGTCAGTCCAGCCCCGGAACGCCACCGTCCAGCAGTTCCCGAGTCGCGCGCCGGACGGCATCGTCGCTGGAGCCAGAGGGCTCCCAGCCCAGCGCCGACAGTTTCTCGATGGACAGCCGCATCCGCGGGACGTCGCCGGTCCAGCCACGTTCGCCGCCGGTAAAGTCGTAGGTCGGATCCAGCCCCATCTCCTCGCTGACGATATCGGCGATGGTGGTCACCGAGGTGGTGGTGCGGGTGCCGAGGTTGTAGGCGTTGAACGCGTCGTCGGCGTGTTCGACGACGTGACACATCGCGTCGACGCAGTCCTCGACGTGCAGGTAGGACTTCTCCTGGCGGCCGTCGCCGAGAATCTCCAGGCGGTCGGGGTCCTCGCGGAGTTTGCCGATGAAGTCCGGGACGACGGCGCCCAACTGGAGGCGCGGGCCGACGATGTTGGCGAAGCGGTACGCCCAGACGGTGAAGTCGTGGCTGTGGGCGTACACGGACAGCAGACTCTCCTCGGCGAGTTTCGACGCGCCGTACGGACTGATCGGTTCCAGGGGGGCGTAGTCCTCCGGCGTCGGGCGCGGCGCCTCGCCGTACACCGTCGAGGAGGAGGTAAACGCGAGGTTCCGTACCCCCACCTCGTCCATCCGCTCGACGACCCGTTCGGTGATGCGGTTGTTCAGGCGGAACTGCTCGACGCCGCCGCCGGCGATGGTCCTGTCCGCCGCCAGGTGGAAGACGACGTCGAGGTCCGGGGTGATGGCCTCCGCGGCCACCTCGGCGTCCCGCAAGTCGCCCGCGACGAACTCGACGTCGTCCGGGAGCCAGTTCGCACTGCCGTTCGAACGGTCGTCGACGGCGCGGACCTCGTTTTCGGCGACGAGTCGTTCACAGAGGTGCGAGCCGATGAAGCCGGCACCGCCAGTGACCAGGATCCGACGATCGGTGAGGTTCATACCTTCGCGGTCGGGTGAGTGGGGCAAGTCCCTTCCGGTCCGCGACGACGAACCGAAGCGAAACCCCCTAACGCGTCGGCCCCGAGGCTCCAGCCATGCAGGACGAACCCGAGGTCGTCGTCCTCAGGATCGGTCACCGGCCGGGGCGCGACGACCGGATGACGACCCACGTCGGCCTGACGGCGCGGGCCCTGGGCGCCGACCGGGTCGTCTTCGAGGACGACGCCAGCGGTGCCGCCGAGACGGTGCGGGACATCACCGACCGGTTCGGCGGGCCGTTCGACGTCGGGACGACGGACGCGCCGCTCGGAGTCCTCTCCGGGTTCGACGGCCGAATCGTCCACCTGACGATGTACGGCGAGCGCGTCCAGGACGTCGCGGGCGAGGTTCGGGCGGCCCACCGCGAGGACCCACTCCTGGTCGTCGTGGGGGCCGAGAAGGTGCCGTTCGACGTGTACGACGCCGCCGACTGGAACGTCGGCGTGACCAACCAGCCCCACTCGGAGGTGGCCGGACTCGCGGTGTTCCTGGACCGACTGTTCGAGGGGCGGGAACTCGACCGCGAGTGGGTCGACGCCGAACGAACCGTCGTGCCCACCGAGACTGGCAAGCGCGTCGAACCGACCGACGAGTAAGCGTCGTCGAATCTCCCCGACCCCCTCGGCCAGTCAGTGTCAGTCGTACCGCGAGTCGTCGAGCGGGAGTTCGAAGTCGCCCTCGGTCACGGACGTGACGGCGGTGTCGACGCGCAACGCGGCGTCACACTCCGGACACGGGAGTGCGACCGCGATCTGTGTCGTTCCGTCCTCGTCGTCGACGTCGAGGACGTCCACGTCCGACGGGTACAGGTACTCCGGGTCCAGGTCGTGCTCGCACGTCTCGGGAGTCGACATACGTGAGTGTACGCCGGCGAGGGTTTTGAACGTTCTCCACGGGTCACAGGTCGACGCCGTGTGGGGCACTGACGCGACTGCCGAGGGACCCCCCGGGACCGCGAGGCGTCGGAGCGACACCCAGACTCGTCGACAGGTTAAGGTCGATCGAATCCTCAGCCGGCAGATATGTGGACAGGGACTCGGAGACGGATGTTGCGCGCCTGTGGCGGCGTGGCGGCCGTAGCGATTGCGGGCTGTAGTGGCGGCGGATCGGACGGTGACGGCGGGGGAGACGGCGGAGACGGCGATGGCGA
>CAZIVN010000008.1:0-21318 GCA_964542685.1 uncultured Halobacteriales archaeon | reverse complement strand
ACCAGCGCGCCTAGTTCTCCGTCTCCTCGCCGTCCCGTCCGGGGGCCGCGTCGGCGTCGCCGAACCCGTCTTCCTCACCGAGTGACGACTCGTCGCCTGGCGCCGCCTCCGAGGCGTCGCCGGCGTCGCCGTCGACCTCGCTCCGGGCCCCGGAGACGAACGAGTCCGGGAAGGTGAACACGCCGTCGTCGACGCCCTCGTCGTCCGGTTGTCGTTCGAAGCCCCAGTCCTCGCGGAAGTCGAACTCCGGGTCGCCGATCGGTTCGTCGGCCGTCGGGACCGGGTCCGGGTCGTCGGACGGCTCCTCGGAGACGTCCAGCGCGGGGTCAAACTCGCGTTCAAACCGTGCCACGTCTTCCTCCCGGCCGTCCCGCTCGCAGGTCGGCGCGACGACGTCGTCGAACACGGACGCTTCGAGCGGGAGCGGGCCGTTCGGCGGGTCGTCGGTCGCGTCTCCCTCGCCCTCGGCGGGCCCGGCCGTCGCGTCGCCGTTCGTCTCCTCGGGAACCGCACCCGCCGCCGACGCCGTGTCGTCGGGGAGGTCGATCGGGTCGGCGTCCGACTCGTCGGTCTCCCCGGCCTCGGCCGACGGGAGGTCCATGGCCACCGCCTCGCCGTCCGGATCGGACGTCGATTTGCCGGCGTCCGGCGGGGCGTCGTCGGCCGGCGACGACTCCACCGCGGCGTTCGCGCCGTCGGTCATGGGTTCCGCCCCCGCCTCGGCCGACGGGGACGCCTCTGTGACTCCCTCGTCCTCGCCCGACCCGTCGAGGGCGGACCCGTCGCGCAGCGAGGACTCGACGGCGTCCGCGGCCGCCATGGCGTCCGTCGTGGGCGGCGAGGCCGCGTCCTCGGGGGGCCCGCCCCCGACGCTGTCGGGCGTCGACCGGTCGACCGCGACGGCCGTGTCGAAGCGGTCGAGCGCGGCCGACAGGCGCGCTGCACTGGTGGCGAGCGCCGAGGCGCTCGCCGAGACTTCGGTCAGCGCGACGGTCTGTTCGCCCGCCGCGCCGGCGACCGTGTCGGCGTTGGCGCTGACCGCCTCCGAGATGGCCGTCGCCTCGTCGACGGTCGCGACGACCTCCTGGGTTGAGGCGGCCTGCTGTTCGGTCGCCGCCGATATCTCCTGGACGCCGTCGTTGGTCGCCCGCGCGTAGCCGGCGATCTCTTCGAGGGCGTCGACGACGGACTCGACGGCTGCGGTGCTCTCGGCAATCCTGTCGCTGGCCTGGCCGACGCCGGCGACCGTGTTCTCCGTCTGGTCCTGGATGCGGCCGATGCGCTCCTCGATGTCCTCGGTCGCGGTCTTGGTCTCCTCGGCGAGTTCCTTGACCTCGCCGGCGACCACCGAGAAGCCCTCGCCGGACCCGCTCTCGGACCGGGACGCCTCGATGTTGGCGTTCAGTGCGAGCATGTTCGTCTGCTCTGCGATGTCCGAGATGAACTCGGTCAGTTCGTCGATCTGCTGGACCTCCTCGTTGAGCGCCTGCATGCGCTCGTCGAGTTCGCGCCGCTCCTCGTCGAGTCGGTTCATCGTCTCGATGGCCTCGGTCGCGCGCCGGCGCCCCGTCTCGCCGGTTTCGGCGGTCCGTTCGGCCAGGTCAGCGACCTCGTTCGAGGACGCTGCGATCTGCTGGGTCGTCGTCGACAGCGACGCCATCTCGTCGGCGACCGACTGGAGCCGCTCGTGCTGGCGGTCGGTCCCGGTCGAGATGGCGTCGACCGACTCGGAAACCTCCTCGGAGGCGACCCGCACCTGCTGGCTGGAGGCGGTGACCTGCTGGCTCGCGGCGGCCACCTCGTCGGCAAAGGCCGCCAGCCGCGCGACGGTGCGTTCCAGTTCGGCGAGCGTCTCGTTGCAGGCCCGGGCCACCTCGGCCATCGCCTCGCTGCGGTCGTCCGGGTCCAGTCGCCGGGTCAGGTCGCCGTCCGACACCGCTCGCAACGTCTCGCGGTAGTCGGCGGCGGTCGACTCCAGGTGGGTCGTCATCGCCTCGGCCTCCTCCCGGGCGCGTTCCGCGTCCTCGCGGGCGGCCTGGGCGTCGGCGATCTGGTCCCGCAGGGCGCCCCGCACCGCCTCCATCCGGTCGAACAGGTCACCGACGACGTCGGCGCGTTCGCTCTCGAAGGACACCTCCAGGTCGCCGTCCTCCATCTCCTCCAGTGAGCCGGTGAGGCGCTGGAGGTCGACCGCCGCGTTACGCACCATGACGAAGCCGGTGGCGCCGACGACGGCGAAGGCACACCCCATCGCGACGAGTTCGTACCGCGGGTCGTCGACGGCCAGGACGCCCCCCACGAGGACGACCAGGCCGAGCGCGAAGCCGAGCAGGTACCGCAGCACGTACCGACGACGGATCGGCCCCGGGACGAGCCGTCGGAGCAGCCGTGACATATCCCGACAACCGGGCTTCCGGGCAATAAAAGGTCTTGCCGATCCGAGGCGGGACGGGGTTCGGACGGACCAGTGGCGGCGATACCCCCGGCGGGCGGTCATGCTACCGGACAGAACGATTCGAACGAACTCGCCGACCGTCGGCGAGTTCGTTCGCGGTGACTTCTGGCCGGCAGTATCATACGGTTTCGTTTCACTCCCCCGGAACGGTCAGTACCGGAGCCGAGGCGGTGCGGAGGGTCTTCTCGGCGACGCTCCCGAGGAGGACGCGGTCGAGGCCGGATCGACCGTGCGTTCCCATCGCGACGAGGTCGACGTCGTGGTCGTCGACGTAGTCCGTGATCCCCCGTGGCACCGACGACGCGGTCACGACGCTCCCGGTGACCGATTCGACGCCCGCCTCCGTCGCCGTCTCCGTCGCCAACTCGACGATCTCCCGGGCGTCGGCTTCGAGCGCGTCGACCTGCGCCGCGGAGTAGACGTCCATGCCAAGGCTCGCCAGATCCACGACGGAGAGGACGTGCAACGTGGCGCCGGTCTCCCAGGCCGACGCGATCGCGTGCCGGAGTGCGGCCCTGGCACAGTCGCTCCCGTCGGTCGGCAGGAGCACGTCGCGGTACGGGTAGCGAGTCGCCTCCTCGTCGGGGCGTATCGTGAGCACCGGGACCGGCGCCGCCCGGACGACGCGCTCGGTGACGCTCCCGAGCAACACCCGTGAGAGGCCGGTGCGTCCGTGCGTCGACATCGCGATCAGGTCGACGTCCTGTTCGGTGGCGTACTCGGTGATGCGCTCCGGGACGCCCCCACGGACGACGGCGGTGGCGGTCGAGACCCCACGGTCGGCCGCGCGCTCGGCGGCCGTCTCGACCAGCGTCTCCCCCTCGCGTTCGAGCGTGTCGGCCAGCGCTCCGCTGACCCGCGTCACGGTGTCGTGGGTCGTGTCGACGACGTACAGGACGTGTACCGTCGCCCCGTGTCGCGCCGCGACGTCGAGTACGTGCTCGAACACCGCACTCGCTCCCTCGCTTCCGTCCGTCGGGAACAGAATACTATCGTACATACGTGACCGTTCGAGGCGCGCTCGGATAAACGTCGCCCGCGCGGCGGCGCGCGCCGCTCCGAACGCCGGCGGTTCGGGCCGGGCTCTCCGGGAGTCCGGCGAGCGCGGTCGCACTAACCTCCGTCAGCCAGTGTCGTACGGTCGGCTGGAACTGCTTCCCGGTGATCTCCAGTACCGTCCGGAGATCACCGGTAATCGAGTACAACCGCCGGTATCAGTACTCGGGTCGCTGGGCCCGGACGACCTCGGCGAACTGCCGTTGTTCGTCGGCGAGCAGTTCGGACAGGTCGTCCGCGGTGACGATGCCCTCGAGCGTGTCACCGTCGGACACCGGGAGTCGGCGGATCCCGTGGTCGGCCAGCAGGTTCGTCGCCTCGTAGAAGCCGGCCTTCGGATCGATCGTACGGAGATCCTCGGTCATCACGTTCTTTGCAGTCTGTTCGGACGGGTCGCGTCC
This sequence comes from uncultured Halobacteriales archaeon, assembly GCA_964542685.1. GTDB lineage: Archaea > Halobacteriota > Halobacteria > Halobacteriales > Natrialbaceae > CAZIVN01. Next base: position 17,406 of record CAZIVN010000008.1, on the reverse strand, counting down.
CTCCGCGAGGACGCGAACCGCCAGGTCCCGGTCGGTGACGATGCCGACCGGCGACCCGTCGTCCGTGATCACGATACTCCCCACGTTCTTCTCGGCCATCTTCGCCGCGAGGTCTGCGACTGGCGTGTCTGGTTCGCCCGTTACGACGTCGCTTCTGGCGAGATCTTCGATTGGCATTTGACTCCCCCCGGAGAGGAGTTCTCGCTCGTTGCACGAAAGCCACCGGCCGGGTACTACACCCCGAGAACGGGAGCAAGGGTTACCAGTGTTCGGTGCGTAGTTCTAGAATGCACTCGCGTCGAACTCGCTCGGTCACGCGGACGGAGGGGGTGAGGGGGAGGCCAGCGGCCCTCGCGCAGCGACGCACCCGCGCTCGGAGCGGATCCGACCCCCGTTCGGGAGCCATTTATCTGTCCGCGCCGAGAATCTTCACCTGATGTACGATCGACTGTTGCTTCCGACGGACGCGAGCGCGGGGGTGGACCGGGCGATCGAACACGCCGTCGACGCCGCCCAGCGGTACGACGCCACGCTCCACGTCCTGTACGTCGTCGACGTCGACGCGTACAGTTCCTACCCGGGCGACGAGTACGTCCACGAGTTCGAGGGCCTCGAACACGCCCTGGAGGAGGCCGGCGGGGACGCTGTCGAGGCCGTCGTCGGCACCGCGACCGACGCTGGCGTCGAGACAGTGAGCGAGATTCGCCACGGCGTCCCCCACGAGGAGATTCTCGACTACGCCGACGAGGCAGATATCGGCCTCACCGTGGTCGGGTCGAAGAATCGCCCCGGCGAGTACCGGCGGTTGCTCGGAAGCGTCGCCGAGCGCGTCGTTCGACACACCGAACGGCCCGTCACGGTCGTCAAGACCCGCGTCGACGAGTAGGGCCGGTAGGGTGCCGGGCCGTATCGAGGGACTTACTTCCGGCGACGCCGAGGCTCCCCCATGAGCGAGGCGGGGACGACGGCGTTCGTACCGGGCCACGTGACGGGCTTTTTCACCGTCGACCGGGACGAGGAGGATCCGACGAAGACCGGCTCGCGCGGCGCGGGCCTGACGGTCGACGCCGGCGTCACGGTGACGGTCCGGCCCGCCGAGGAGACGACGATCTACCTCGACGACACCAGCGCCCGGATGGAGAGCGTCGAGCGCGTCCTCGACGCACTGGACGTGACCGCGACGGTCCTCGCCGAGACGGACGTCCCCGTCGGCGCTGGCTTCGGCGTCTCCGGGGGCGCCGCGCTCGGGACCGCGCTGGCGGCCAACCGCGAGTTCGGCACCGAACTGTCCGAGAACGAACTGGTGACGGTCGCACACGGCGCCGACGTCCAGTCCGGGACCGGACTGGGCGACGTCGTCGCACAGGCCCGTGGCGGCATTCCGGTACGACTCGAAGCCGGCGCGCCGGGACACGGACGCATGGACGGCCTGCCGTACCGCGCCCGGGTCGAGTACTGCACCTTCGGTGAACTGTCCACGGAGGCGACGCTGTCCGGCGACACGACGGCGGTGACCCGGGAAGGAGAACGGGCGCTCTCGCGGGTCGTCGGGGAGCCGACGCTGGGGAGTTTCGTGTACGCCTCGCGGGCGTTCGCCCGGGAAACCGGGCTGCTCACCCCGACGGTCCGGGACGCCGTCAGGGACGTCGCCGCCGCCGACGGCGAGGCGTCGATGGCGATGCTCGGCGAGACGGTGTTCGCGCTCGGAACGGGGCTGAGCGACGCCGGCTACGACCCCGAAGTCTGTCGGACCCACCCGGCCGGCGCGATGTTGCGCTGACCGGGGCGGTCAGAAGAAGCCGGCGTAGTAAAACAGCGCGCTCGTCAGGACCAGCAGGACGCCCAGAGCGATCAGGAGCCAGTCGAACGCGCCACCCGCCGTGGTTGGTGATCGGAGGTCGACCATTGCCATACTCCGAAGTAGAACGCACCGGCGATAAAAACGTACTCATCCCCGGGCGAGCGCCGGTCCGGGCCGAAACCGTAGCGTTCATCGCGCCGGCCGTCGGACGCTCTCCCGTGACCGACGCCGACGTTCCCGAGGACCACCCCCGGTACGAGTCGCTCGTGACCCGGCACCGCATCGAGGACGGTGTCGACGCTGGCATCACGAGCCGGCAGGGCCTGATCGCCCAGGGCCGCGGCGAGGCGTTCGACTACCTGCTGGGCGAACGAACGATCGACAGCGCCGACGAGGCCGCCCGCGCGGCCGCCGCGCACCTCCTGCTGGCCGACCACCCCGTGCTCTCGGTCAACGGTAACGTCGCGGCACTCGCTCCCGAGGCCGTCGTCGAACTGGCCGAGACCGTCGACGCCGACGTGGAGGTGAACCTGTTCAACCGAACCGAGGAACGGATGCGAGCGATCGCCGACCACCTCCGCGACCACGGCGCCGAGGAGGTGAAGGGACTGACCGCAGACGGGCGAATTCCCGGCCTGAGCCACGAACGCGCGACGGTCGACGCCGACGGCATCGGCGCGGCGGACGTCGTCCTGGTCCCCCTGGAGGACGGGGATCGCGCGGCCGCACTCGCCGAGGCCGGCAAGACCGAGATCGTCGTCGACCTCAATCCCGGGTCGCGCTCCGCGCGGGCCGCGACCGTGCCCATCGTCGACAACATCGTCCGTGCCCTGCCGCGGATCACCGACCACGCCGAGACGCTCGCCGACGCCCCCGAGTCGGAGTTGCGATCGATCGTCGCGGCGTTCGACGCCGAGGCCGCACTCGCCGACGCCGAGCGTGCGATCAGGTCCGGGTCGTTCGACTGATACGGTTTCGTTTCACTGTTTACCGGTGATCGCCCGTACGGTACCGGCGATCCCCGGTAATGAATGAAACGAAACCGTATGATTCGGTATCGTTACTGGCCGGACCGTCTCGAAATCTTTTCGCACGCCGAGCCGAGACGGCGACGCATGAGACTCCTCGTCCTCCACTCCGTCGGCGGCCCCAGTGCGGGTGATCCGCGGTGACGACGATCACAGTCGACCGTCCACTGCCCGACCGCGCGACCGTCCTCGAGGCACTCGAGTCGGCGCCCGTCGGCGACGAGACGCCGTTGCGCCTGCACCCGCTGTACTACCCCGTCTACCGCCTCGTGTCGGCCTACCGGGTCGGCGGCGAGCGACGGAGAACGACGCTGGTCGTCGACGGAACCTACGCCGGCGGCGAGAGCGACCTGGCCGCCTACGCCGAGAGCACCGACGAGAACGCGCCCGCCTGGCGGTCCGCGGGCGCGTTCGAGTAGTTCTGGCCGGTAGTATGACTACGGGCGGTTGGCCTCTCAGGTCAGTTCGGCCTCGTCCAGGGCGTCGTTGAGGTCCGCCCGCACGCGCTCGCCGGTGTCGCGGTCGCGAGCCGTCGTGACGACGCGGTTCTCCTGGACGCTCGACCCGTCCCGGATCAGCAGACGCACGTTGCCGTTCTCGTCGGCGCGGGTCGCCTTCGCGCGCAGGCCCGACTGCGACCCGGTTCCACCGGCGTCGATGGGGCCGGGAACGATCTTCTTGACGTGCGGGTGGCCAGCGACGGTCTGGACCGCGCGTCGCCCCTCGCGGCCGCCGATCAGCGTCGAGTGCGTGCCACCGATCTTCTCAGTCGGCGGCCGTTCGTCGACGGCCAGCGCTCGCTCGCCGCGGGTCTCCAGGGCCGCGGCGACGGGGTCGCTCTCCCGGACCCGGTAGAACTCGTAGTGCAGTTGGCGTCGCGTCGCCCGCAACACCTCGCGGTCGCCGGCGGCGTACACCGTCTCCGGGCGCTTGCGACGGGTCTCGTCGGCGATCCGGCCGGCGAAGTTCCGCAACTCGACGACGCCGGTCTCGTCGCCGTCCTCCGGGGTCGTCGTCAGCGTCGTCGACCCGACGACCCTCTCGTCGTCGAGCATCGTCAACTCGGCGCGGTCCCGGGCCAGGTCGAGGACGACCGCGTCGCAGTTCGCGGTGCGGCAGGTGAGACAGTAGTCCCCCGGTTTCTGAACCTCGGCGCCACACCGCTGGCAGTGCATCGAGACGGTCTAGCGGGGCAGCGGGCAAAAGCGACGCGATAGCGGCCGTCCCCGTCCCGTCAGGACTCGCCGAGACGGCGCGGCCCGGACGGTGGTTCGGCCTCGGCGTCGAACACGTGGACGAACACCGGCACGTAGCAGAGCCAGGCGACCACGTAGCCGCCGGCAATCAGGGGATCGAACGTGTCGAGGTAGGCCAGCGTGGCGTCGCCGAGGCCGACCAGGGCCACCATCGCCATCAGGACGGGGAGCGGCGGTCGGTCGAGCCAGTCGTAGACGACGCCGACGAGCGACCCGGCGACATAACAGACGCTGTAGCGAGCGAGGGCACCGAACGCGACGTTGGTCCAGAACCAGAGCGTCGCCGCCCGGTCGCCGAGTCCCATCGGACCGAGCAGTTCCTCGGCGACGGCGTAGAACGACGCCTGCGTCCGGAGCAGACTCGCGACGACCAGGAGCGCGGTCAGGAGGCCGACGACCCGTCCGGCCGTGACGCCGGCGCGCGCCGGATCAGGACGGTCGACCATGTGTGGAGGAGATGTCGATGTCGCGTCGTCACTCCAGGGACACCGCGGTGCCGTACGCGATGACCTCGGAGCCGCCGTTCGAGATTTCGGAACTCTCCAGGCGGACGTTGACGACGGCGTCGGCGTTCATCGACCGAGCGTCCTCTGCCATCCGTTCCAGGGCCTCCTCGCGAGCGTCGGACAGCAACTCGGAGTAGGCCTTCAGTTCGCCGCCGGTGATGTTCCGGATGCTCTGGGTGATGTCTCGCCCGACGTTGCGCGCTTTCACCGTGTTGCCACGCGCGATGCCGAGGGGTTCGTCGATCTCTCTGCCGGGGACCGTGGGAGTCGTGACGAACTCCATGTGTCGACGTTCTCCCAGGAAGAATCTAAAGGTACCGGAGTCGGGCCGCTCACCCCGGTAAATCGCGGACGAGGGTCGAGTCGGTGACCGTCGAGCGGGCGGCAGTCGAGGGAACGGCTCAGCCGTCTTCTGCCACGTTCTCGACGGTCACCCGCCAGGGCGTGCCGTCGTAGGTGAACGACGGCGGGTCGTCGTTGTGGACGCCGAACGCGGGGTGGGTGCTCGTCCCTGCGCGGAGTCTGACCTCGGTGACGCCGTCCTCGGCGTGGGCCAGGGCGTCCCGGAGCGGCCACTGGCGGTAGGCCTGTTCCGTGACGAGTTCGTGAACGGCCTCGGCCTCCGAGGCCCGCGAGAGCACGTACGTCGCCTGCCGGGCGTCCTCGTTGGTGTCGCCGGTCGCCTCGACCCGGACGACGTCGCCGTCGCGGGTGACCGAGGTCACCGCGTTCGAGGGTTCCAGGGTCAGGTCAGGGCCCTCGAGTTCGAACCGCGTCGCGAACATCGTCTTGTGTTCGTGGGTCGGCGTCGCGGTCTGCTCCGGGAACCAGCCGTCGATGGCGAAGGCGTAGGTGCCGCCGCCGACCGGGCGCACCGAGACGTCGTCGGTTCCCGAGGTGTGGAGTCCCCGGTCTGCCGGAGTTCGCGAGGAGAGCGAGAGGTCCCAGGCGTGGCTCTGGCCTGGGGGAAGTTCCATCAGGGGCTGGTTGACGAACCGCGGCGCGACCAGGTTCCAGCGCTCGTTCTCTCGGCGGTACAGCGCCCAGTCGTAGAAGTTCGTGTGGAAGCGGCGGTCACCCCGGTTGTGGAGCGTGAACGTCGCGCTGGCGTCGGGCAGGGTGGTCGACGCGACGGCACGGTCGAGCACCAGTTGGTCCGTCTGGTCGGCGACGTCGTCGGTCCAGACGACGCGGTCCACGTCGTCGGCGTCCGGCGGGAATCCGGCCTCGCCGGGCGGAACGCCCGGCAGGTCGCTCGGACCGTCCCCGGACGGACCGCCGTCAGTCGTCGCGTCGGGCGTTCCCCCGGGTTCGGTTCCAGCGGTCGAATCCGGCGTTCCCCCCGGATCTGATTCGGTCGTTCCCTCGTCCCCGAGACAGCCCGCGACACCGGCGGCGGTCGTCGCGGACAGGAGTGCGAGCAGTCTGCGTCGTCGCATACGTCGTCACACGACCGCGACGGATAAACTACCTCGCCAGACTGAAACGCACGGTTCAGTCAGCCCATCTCGATCGGATCGACCTTCAAGTACTCCCGGAGGACGACCGTCGCGTACGAGCCCTTCGGGAGCGTGAACGCGAGGCGGAGGTCGTCGCCCGCACGCTCGACGTCCGGAGCCAGCGAGACGGCGACGGCCCGTCTGTCGCCCGTCGAGTCGAACTCGCCGGGGAGGTCGAACGCGGCCGGCGAGACGCCCACCTCGTCGAGGACGGCACGCTCGACGTCGCCGGGCGCTCCCTCGGCGAGGGTCGTCTCGGTGCCGACCAGCGGCGCGGTGACGAACGCGCGGCCTCGCTCGCAGTGGCGCGTGACGCTGTCGACCCGGTCCTCGGTGACCCGCTGGGTCCGGTCGGTGTCGGGCAGGGTGAGCCCCTCGGGCGCGTCTGCGTCGGCGAAACAGACCACGTCCCCGGGGACCGGGCGGAGAAAGGGGAGGCCCCGGTCGAGGCGTTCGCTCAGCATCAGGTTGAACAGGTACGACTGGGCGGCGTGGACGAACATGCGCTGGAGATTGGAGGGGACCGCCGCCAGGGCGCCGAGGTAGTCCGCTCCCTCGGCCAGGGCGTGGAGCATCGACCGTTCGTACCCGAGTTTTCGGGGCGTCTCGCTCGCGAGGCCAGCCCAGTCGACGTCGTCCGGTGGCACCCGGTCCGTCCCGTCGGGGGCTGCCTCCACGGCGGCCTCGATCCGCTCCCGCGCCCGGCGAGTGTCCGCGGGTTCGGCGTCGCCGGGGCCGCCGAGGTAGGCGAGGACGGCCTCGCGTGGCGACCCCCGGACGAGTGCGAGGCCGACCTCGTGGGTCACGGGCCGTCGACTACCGAACCGCTGCTGGCCGAAGTAGTTCGGGACGGCGACCGTCCCGTCGCCGAACGCTCGCAGGTCGTCCGTGACCGCAGTCGCCCGGTCGGGCGCCCCGGGGTCGGCGACGACGACCTCGAACTCGTTGCCCGCGAGGTCGCCGAACAGTATCGGACGGCCGGCACGCCCGACGACCGACAGGTCGGCGCCGTCGACCTCCGGGAGGTCGCCGTCGACGCGGGCCAGGCTGAACAGCTGGGTCGTCACCGCGCGCTTGTCCTTGGTGCCGGCCCAGGAGACGCGTTCGCGGCTGATCCCGAGGGCGTCCGAGAGCCGTGCCGCGAAGTCGTTCGTGTCCCAGTCGGTCAGTCGTGCCCTGACGACGAGGTGGGGGTAGGCGTCAGGGTCGGCGTCGACCGGTTCGGTGTCGAACGCCTCCATCTCGCGAACGCGGAAGTCGGTCGGCCGGTCGCGGAGGCGGCCGCCGGTCCCGTCGGCGTCGCTGACGTATAACTCCATACCGACCGCGCGCTCGCGTGGGTGTGCGGGACGCATCGCTCTCCCTTCGCGGTGGGCTGGCTTCATACTGCCGAACGAACGCGGTGCGCTCGGACGTGCCGACGGCCGACGCGTTCGTTCGAACGGACCCGTCCGGTCGTACCGCGCCCCAGTGACGGGGCCCACCCCATCGATCGCACCGTGGTACCACGCGGCAATAATACACCTTTGAGGGCCTAGAAGAGTCAAAACTCCTCCCTGCAAAGCTTCAAGTGTCAGTCGCGCCTCCGAAGGTACGCCATGAACAACCATGAAGAATCCGGAGCGGTGGAGGCCGAACTGTGGATTCGGTCGTTCGCCCCGGTCGGGGGGGACGAGCGCCAGGAGGCCGCCGTCGAACGACTCAAGGAACTGGCGGAGTCCGGGCGACTGGCGGACCTGACCGTCCGGATGTGGGGCAAGCAGATGCGCCGCTCCTCTGCGGCGGCCTACACCGAGGAGGGGAAGGTCGTGTTCGACCGCGTCGACCGCTTCACCGAGTGGGCCGACGAAACCGACCGGTCGCTCGAACCCTTCTTCGAGGAGCGACACCACCACAGCGAGTTCACCGGGGAGTCCGACACGTCGATCGTGCTCCCGGCCGTCGCGCTGGCGGAGTATCGCGACGACGAGCTGGTCCACCTCGCCCCCCACACCGACGGTGACCGGCAGGTGACCGTCGAGGAGCGCATCGCGGCGCTCGACGACGACGTCGCCACGGAGCCCGACCCCCAGCCCGTCGCCGCCGAGTGATCAGTACAGCGAGAGGTCGCCCGTTATCTCGTCGATCCGTTCCTCTTCGCCGGGGCCCACCGCCAGTGTCGTGACCGTCCCCGGGTCCAGCTGGGTGTGGCCGGCGTCCCGGACCACTGCGTTGGGCAGGCCCGCCCGCTCTGCCCTGTCCGCGAGTTCGAACAGCTGCCGCTCGGAGTCGCCTTTCAGGACCACCTTCTTCTGGCCCTCGCCCTTCCAGGCGCTGCGTGTCCGGTCGTCCGCGTCCTCGTAGGCCGACAGCGACGCGTGGGCGACCTGGGCGGCGAGTTTCCCCTGGCCCATGCCCACGTCCGTCCGTGCGACGATCGCCTGTTTCATACCGTCCGGCAGGTGGCCGCCGGTGAAAAACTCGGCCATTCGGACGGCGCGCGCGGTCGGGAAGGACCGGCCGGGGACACACACATCAACGGACCCGAGAGCGTGGGAGGAACGGCCTTCCGCCCGGGCGGCAAAGCGGGGACCACGATGAGTACACTCTCGCCGGGCTGGAACCGACTGCGCTATCGACTGTACGGGCCGCTGTACGACCACCTCGCGCGGCCGCTCGAGGGGGGTCGGCGGCGTGCGGTCGCGTCGCTGGACCTGGCTCCCGGCGACCGCCTCCTGCTCGTCGGGTGTGGCACCGGGGCCGACCTGCGCTACGTTCCCGAGGGCGTCGAGGTGGTCGCCGTCGACGTCACGCCAGGGATGGTCCGGCGCACCGAGGCACGCGCCGCCCGCACGGGCCACGACGCGACGGTCCGCGAGATGGACGCCCGGGACCTCGACTTCGACGACGACTCGTTCGACGCCGCGACGCTGCACCTCCTGCTCTCGGTGGTCCCGGACCCCGCGACAGTCGTCCGGGAGGTCGGCCGCGTCCTGACCGCCGAGGGTCGCGTCTCGGTGTACGACAAGTTCGTTCCGGAAGACGAGGGCGTCTCGCTGACGCGTCGGGTCCTGAATCCACTCACCAGAGTCCTGTTCTCGGACATCACCCGATCGCTCGGCCCGTTACTCGACGGGGTCGACCTGACCGTCACCCGCCGCGAGTCGGCGCTGGGTGGGCTGTACACGGTGGCGCGACTCGACCGTCCCGGGGGCGCCACGGTCACGGCCCCCGAGGACCCCGGTCCCTGACGCACCTGCCGGGGCGGTCGGACTCATACTGCCGGACAGAAGTCAATGCGAACGAACCCGCCGACGGTCGGCGAGTTCGTTCAAATAGTTCTGTCCGGTGGTATCAGACCGGGACGTTTACCGCACTCGCCCGCACAGTCGCGAGCATGATACTCTCCGACCGGGACATCCTCCGGCGGCTCGAGGACGGGTCGCTCGTGATCGAACCGCTCGACGACCCCGAGTTGCAGGTCCAGCCGGCGAGCGTCGACCTCCGACTCGGTCGCGAGTTCCTGGAGTTCGAGCGGACGAACATCGCCTCCATCCACCCCGACAGCGAGGACGAGATCGCGGACTACGTCGCCGAGACGGTCGTCGACGAGGGCGAGGACTTCGTGCTCCACCCCGGGGACTTCGTGCTGGGGACGACCGTCGAACGCGTCGAGATTCCGCCGGACCTCATCGCGCACGTCGAGGGGCGCTCGTCGCTGGGACGGTTGGCGGTCGTGGTGCACGCCACAGCCGGGTTAGCCGATCCGGGGTACCAGGGCCAGATCACCCTCGAACTCTCCAACCTCGGCACTGCGCCGGTCGCGCTGACGCCGGGGATGCGCGTCTCGCAGCTCACGTTCACGGAGCTGACCAGTCCCGCCGAACGGCCGTACGGCGAGGAGCGGGGCTCGAAGTACCAGGGCCAGAGCGGCCCGCAGGCCTCCCGCATCGAGGGCGACCGCGAGTTCGGCGGCGACCAGTAACCACGAGCCACGGAGTTATTAGGCGTCGGCGTGAACCGGCGGCAAGGATGCGTTTCATCGAGGAAGTGGTCGTCGAGCAGTTCCTGCCGACCGTCAGATCGATGCTCGCCGAAGAACTGCGCGACCGCGGGCTCACACAGAGCGAAGTCGCCGAGGCGCTCGGCATCTCCCAGAGTGCCGTCTCGAAGTACGCCCACGGCGACGTCGAACGCGTCGCGCTGTTCGCCGAGGACGACCGCGTCGCCGACACCGTCGAGGAGATCGCCGAGGGACTGGCGACGGGCGACGTGCGACCCGTCCAGGCACTGATCGAACTGGAGGTGCTCATCCGGCGCCTGGAGGACGGCGGCCTCATCAGCCAGGTCCACGAGCGGGAGGTCCCCGAACTGGCCGAGTACGGCTCGGACTTCCGGATCCACGACCCGGACAGCGAGTTGCGCACCCGCGAGCGGGTTCGCTCGTCGCTCCAGCGGTCGCTCCGGACCATCCAGAACACCAGTGGTTTCGCGACGCTCATCCCGGCGGTGGGATCGAACCTCGTCGCCTGTCTCCCCGACGCCGAACGCGTCGAGGACGTCGCCGGCGTTCCGGGACGCATTTTCGACGTCAAGGGGAAAGTCGAGGTGCCCGCTGGGCCGGAGTTCGGCGTCTCCGAACACGTCGCTCGCGTGTTGCTCTCTGCACGTGCGGCCGGGAGCGACGCCCAGGCGGCGATGAACGTCCGGTACGACGAGGAGGTCGTCGACGCCCTGGCGACCGCGGGGTTCACGACCGCGGAGTTCGAGAGCGAAGAGGACGTCGGGGCGGCAGTCGCGGCCGCCCTCGCGGAGACGCCCGACGCGACGGTGCTGTACCACACCGGCGACTACGGCATCGAACCGATCGTCTACGTCCTGGGAGAGGACCCCGCGGCGGTCGTCGCCGCGGTCCGGACCCTCGTCTGATGGCCGCCGCCCAGGAGTTCTACGGGCGCTGGGCCCGACTGTACGACTACGTCTCGCGCTGGTTTCCCGGCATCGCCCGCGTCCGGCGTCGGGCCGCCACAGCGCTCGACGTCTCCCCCGGGGACCGCGTCGTCGAGTTCGGCTGTGGCACCGGCGCGAACCTGCCGTACCTGCGCGAGACCGTCGGCCCGACCGGCACCGTCGTCGCCGTCGACTTCACGGGCCCGGCGGTCCGGCGCGCCCGGGACCGCGTCCGACGGCGCGGCTGGGAGAACGTCTCGGTCGTCCGGGGCGACGCGACGGTTCCCCCCGTCGAATCGGCCGACGGCGTCCTCGCGACGTTCGTGATGGGGATGCTCGACGACCCCGCCGGCGCGGTCGAGGACTGGTCGGAGCGGTCGTCCGGGACCGTCGTCCTCGTCGACGCCGCGCCCGCCGACCCACCGTACGGCCCGCTGGTGAACCCGCCGTTCCGCGCGTTCGTCACCGTCTCGACGCCCCCGACGACCAGGCTCCGCTACGAGAGGGACCTCGCCGCGCACCTGGACGAGCGCGTCTCGGCCGCCCACGCGACGCTGCGTGACCGCGCGACGGCCGTCGCCGAGGAGCGACACCTGCTCGGGCTGGTTCGCCTCGCCGGCGGTCGCGTCGGGAGCGAGTGACCACCCGGCGGCCGGCTCGCAGCGGACGTGCCACGTGGGCCAGGGTTTTTGTCGACTTGCTCCATTGCTTCTCCCATGCGCCGCCCGCAGTCCGCCGTGGTCCTCGTCGCCCTCCTGCTCGCCGTCGCGGGGTGTTCCGCACCGCCGGTCGGCGACACCGGATCGGGGACCGACGCCCCCGCAGAGACGACGCCGATGGAGCCACCCGCGACGAGCGATCCGACGGCGACGGCACCGGAACCGACGACGCCGTCGACCACCGCAAAACCGACCACCGCAAAACCGACCACCGCAAAACCGACGACGCCGCCGCCGGTCGAACCGGCGGACGTGACCGTCGAGGGCGGCGACCTCCCCGTCGACGCCGGGCGGATCTACGCCCGGGTCCAGCAACTGGTGGGCGTGGAGGCCGACCCGCCGACGGTCGTCGTCGAGGATCCGGGTGACCGCGTAGGGAACGCCGACAGGGAAGGACTCCTGGGCGCGCTCGGCCTGTCCGGCGGGTCGGTCGACGACCTCGAGTGTGGATCGATCGCGTCGGCGTACGCGGGCGACGACACCGTCCGGATCGTCCCTGACGGACTGTCGGCGACGGAGATCGAACTCGTACTGGCACACGAGTTCGTACACGTCCTCCAGTCGAACAACGACCTGCGCGGCGAGGTCGGGAGCCGCGACCGGGAGAGCCGGACCCTCCGACGAGCGTTCGTCGAGGGCGGTGCAGTGTACGTGGCAAACGAGTACGCCAAGGCGTACGGGCTGACCTGGGACACCGGTGACAGACCGCTGGAACTGCGCCGTTGCTTCTACGAGACGGCACCCGACGGGTTCAAATCGCTGACCGCGATGTACTACTTCGGCGGCACGTACTTCGACCGGGCGCTCGACGACCCGTCGAAGTTCGCGACGGCCTACGAGAACCTCCCCAACACGACGGAGGGGCTGCTCCACGGCGAACCGGCCGGCGTCGACCCGCCCGCACCACTGGACGTCGAGACGAACACCGACGAGTGGTTCGACAGCAGTCGCGGGTCCTACGGTGAACTGGCGACGCGACTGGTACTCGCGTCGGAACTGTCCGAGTCCCGCGCCGCCAGGGCCGCGACGGGCTGGGGCAACGACGAGGTCGTCGAGTTCGAACGGGACGACGAGACGAACTACGCCTGGGTCCACCGCTGGGACGACGCCGACGACGCCGACGAGTTCCTCGCGGCCGCCAGGGACTACGCCGACGCCCGGAGCGGCGGTCCGACCGTCCGCGTCGTCCGCGTCGACGAGACGACGACGGCACTGCTCGTCGGCGACGAGGCGTTCATCGACGCGACGACGGTGGATCGGACGGGCGCGACGGTCACCGTGACGGTCGAAGAGTGATACTGCCGGACAAAAGTCAATACGAACGCGCTCGCCAGCCCGTCGGCGAGTGCGGTCAAATAGTTCTGTCCGGTAGTATGAAGCCCGCCGAATCAGTCCTCGTCGACCCTGATCCGGTCGAGAACGTACGTCTCGACGGCGTCGGCGATGGGCTCGCCCTCGTCGCGTTCACCGACGCTCCAGCGCGCTGCGGTCCCGTCGCTCGCCGCGAGCAACAGTCTGGCCACGCCGTCGGGGTCGACGTTCTCGCGGAACACGCCGGCGTCGATGCCCTCGGCGACCGCCTCGCGGAACGCGTCGCGGAACAGGGCGTCGAGACGGCGCAGTTCCTCGGCGACGGTTTCGCTGTCTCGCCCCTCGGCGTACAGGTCCATCATCGCCTGTCCGCGGTCGGTACTCGCCCACTCCTCGAACTCCCTGACGAACGTCGTCAGCAACGACGTCAGGCGCTGCTCGGGGTCGTCGGGGAACTCCGTCAGGAATTCGCGGTACTGCTCGCGCTTCCAGGCCACGTACGACGCAAGCAGTCCTTCCCGGGAGTCGAAGTGGTAGTGAATCAGCGACTGACTGCCGTCGAACTCCGCGGCGACTTTCGCCATCGAGAGGTCCGCGTACCCGTGTTTCTGGAGGGCGTCGTCGGTCGCCTGGAGGAGCCGTTCCGTCGTGTCAGCGGTGGACCTGTCCTGTCCCACGGCGGCTAATTGATCGATCGATCAACTTCAAAAAACTACCGGTTCGTCGCGTCGACGCGGTCGTCGAGGCACTCGCCCACTTCGTCGGCGGCGGCGGCAGTCGTCGGCCGCGGTAGAGACTCGCCCGCTCCATATTCGCACGTGATACCACTCCGTTCGAATCGGTTGTGACTCCGACCCAGGCCACCACAACGTCGAAGTACGCTCCCCGCGACCCTCGACCGTGACCGACGCACCCGAGTACCACGAGCGGACGAACCACTCCCCGGAAACCGTCTCCGCGGAGGACTTCTCGCTGGACCGGTCGATCCAGCCCCGTCCGTACAAGCTGTACCGGGACCGGCCGCGGGTCGACCTCGCGAGCGTCAGGCCTCCACAGGTCCCGGCCCTCGCCGCGGTCGCCGAACGGAGCGCCGACCCACTGGCCGACGCCGACGCCTCGAACCCGACGGGACTCGACCGGGAGACGGTCGCGACGCTGTGTTACGAGGCGGGTGGTGTCACGGAGGCCGTCGACGTCGAGGGCGAGACGGTCCGGTTCAGAGCCGCCAGTTGCACGGGGAAACTGTACCACGTCGACCTGTACCTGGTCTGTGGGGACTGTGGCGACCTCCCGGCGGGCGTCTACCACTTCGACCCCGACGGGTTCGCACTCGACGTCCTCCGGCAGGGCGACTACCGTGGGGCCCTCGCGGCCGCTGCCGGCGACACGTTGGCCGTCCGCGAGGCACCGTGTACCGTCGTCGCCACGTCCACGTGGTGGCGCAACGCCTGGAAGTACCGGGAGCGAACCTACCGTCACGCGTTCTGGGACGCGGGCACGGTGCTTTCGAACCTGCTCGCGGCGAGTCACGCGCTCGACTACCGTGCGGGGATCGAGACCGCCTTCGGCGACGAGGCCGTGGCGACGCTGCTGGGACTGGCCACCGACGAGGAGGCACCGCTGGCGCTCGTCCCGGTGGGTGCTGGCGCGCCCGCGCCCGAGTCCCCGCCCGTCTCGCCGGCCGACTACGAGACGGTTCCGTACTCCGAGGAGTCCGTCGACTACCCCCTGATTCGAGAGGCCTACGACGCCAGTTCGCTACCCGACGGCGACGCCGCGGCCGACTGGCGCGTCGACCTGCCCGTGGACGCCGTCGGGACCAGAGCCCCGGGCGACGGCGAGCGCGTTCCGCTGGATCCAGTCGACGCGGAGACGGCCTCCGCGCGGCCACTCGCCGCGACGGTCGGGCGCCGCCGGTCCTGCCGGGAGTACGCGACCCGGCCCCTCAGCGGGCGGAAACTCGCCACCGTCCTCGACCGCGCCGTCCGTGGCGTCCCAGCCGACTGGACGCCCGCGTCCGGGACGGGTCTCTCGCTCAACGACGTGTACGTCCTCTCGACGAACGTCACCGACGTCCCGGCCGGAACCTACCAGTACCACCCCGAGGAGACGGCACTGGAACGGATCGGACCGGCGACGGACGGCGACAAGACCCGACTGGCGTTCGGGCAGGGGTGGGCCGGCGACGCGCACGTCAACGTCTACCTGGCGACGGACGTCGAGCGCGTCGTCGACCGTCTCGGGAACCGGGGGTACCGGCTCGCCCAGCTGGAGGCCGGCGTCGTCCTCGGACGGCTGTACCTCGCGACGTACGCTCACCGGACGCTGGGCGGCACCGGGCTCACGTTCTCCGACGACGCCGTGTCCGACCACCTCGCGACCGCCGGCCACCGGCCGTCCCCGACGACGATGTTCGCGCTGGGCGTCGCGAGCGAGTAGGGCCGGGCGCCGACGACGCAGACCAGGGGACGCGAGGGACGCCATGGGCGACGACGACGCGGACTGACCGATCCCGGAGACGACCGGCGGGGCCGACCCACAACGCCGCGTTTTTGCTACCCGGGCACCGACCGTCGATTATGAACCGACTGCGACTGCCGCCGACGCTGGGCATCGCGGGCGCACTCGCGACGGTCATCGTGGTGGTGCTCCCGTACGTCGCCGTCACCGGCGAGGACGCCAGTGCCGTCGGACTGTACTACGCGAGCGGGGTCGTCGGACCGAACGTGGTGGGCCTGTTCGCCGGCATCGCCCTGGTCGCCTTTGCCGCCGGACGGCAGGCCCGGACGGAACCGGACACCGTCGCCGGTGCGACGCTCGTCCTGGGCGTCGTGACACTCGGGGTCGCAGTCGCGTGGGCGCTGACTGCCGACACCGAGATCGCACTGAGCACGTCCGCGACGTGGCTCCCGACGCTCCGCTGGGTGCTGATCGGGACCGCGGCAGTCCTGCCCGTCAGCGCACTCTGGTACGCCGAGGTCCTCGGCGTCTTGCGCGCCTGATACGGTTTCGTTTCACTGTGTATCGGTCATCGGCAGTACGGCACCGAGGAACACCGGTGCTGGATGAAACGAAACCCTACGACCGTCGGCACGACCGTGCTCGCTCCCACGCTCGACGCCACGGCAGCTACACGAACGACCCGGATTCCGTCGTCGGGTTTTCGCCAATCCGAAAGGCCCTTAAGAGGCGCGCTGGTATCTTCAGATCGGACTAGGTCGGGCAGTTAGGCCCTGCCCCTCGCCCGCGCCATGGTCTTCAGCGGGGACCGAACACCGAGTGCGTCCGGACAGACCGGTTCGGGCCTCGGGAGCCAACGTGGAAGCCTCGTCTCACGGGGATGGCGGTCCGTGAGTGCTACCTGCAGGGGTGGTCGCTCACGGTTGATCGGCGGCACCGGGTCAGGCGCGGAAGCGAGCAGCCCACCGTCGGACACCCGTCGCTCGTGGGGTCGCGGGGTGGAGGAGGCAAACGAGTTTCCCCGGACTGGAACGCCGGGCAATCTCGCCCGTCCGGCTCATTCATACGCGACGAACTTTTTTGGCCTCGGGTGCGCCGGTGGCGCACCGCTCGGCCAAAAAACTTCGATGAAAAAAGGCCGCCAGCTCGGCCTCCGGCCTCGCTGGCGGTGAACCGCGCTCGCGTCGGCGCACGGCTCCGCCGTTCGCCATCGAGGCGACGCAGTCGCCTCGCTTCGCTCGCGCGGACGTCTATTAGATACGCGACGACCGACTCCGCATCGCAGACCGCTCCGCGACCCCCTGGTTTCTCGGACGTCCGGTCCCGTGTCCACGTATGTCCGAGCAGAACGTCGAGGACTTCGACCACGAGTCGCACGTGCGCAGGGCACTCGAACTGGCCCGAGAGGCGGCCGCGCGCGGCGACTACCCGTTCGGGAGCGTCCTCGTTCGGGACGACGCCGTCGTCATGGAGGCGTCGAACCGCGTCGTCACCGAGGACGACGTCCGCCGTCACCCGGAGCTCCACCTCGCCTACCGGGCCTGTCGCGAGTTCGACCCGGCCGAGCGCGCCGGGACGGTGCTGTACACGAGCACGGAGCCCTGTCCGATGTGTGCCGGTGGGCTGCGGTCGGCGGGGTTCGAACGGGTCGTCTACAGCGTCGGGAGCGACGTCCTGGCCGACGTCACCGGTGGCGAGCCGTCGGTCCGGTCCGCAGCGGTCCTCGACGGCGTCACCGACGTCGTCGGCCCGGTGTTGCACGACGACGGCATGGCGGTCCATCGGGAGTTCGACTGGTGACGGCGGTCCCCGCGACGGGCGCCGCTGGTCGCGACACTGGACTCACAGCCGCTTTCGCAGCACCGTCGCCGAGTCGGGACACAGCTCCGAGAACTGC
>CAZIVN010000007.1:1145-24289 GCA_964542685.1 uncultured Halobacteriales archaeon | reverse complement strand
GGTCTCCTCCGTCGAGACGTCGAACTGTTTCAGGAACGACTGGACCGTCTCGTCGGTGCCGACGATGTCGATGCGGTCCTCGGCGTCGAACTCGTAGTCCGGATCGGGCGCCGTGGAGGTGCCCGAATCCGTCTCGACGGCGACGACGCGACAGCCGGTTCGCTCGTATATCCCCGAGTTCGCCAGGGTAGTTCCGGCGAACGGCCGCGCCGAGACGCGACTGATCCGGATCTGGCTGCCGGGGTCGAGAACCTTCTCGCCGCGCAGTTCGCGGGCGATCAGCCGTGCGCTCACCCGTGGGACCGACAGAACGTAGTCCGCTCCAGCACGCAGGGCCTTGTGCGTCGTGTCGGTGTCGCTGACCCGGACGAGTACCTGTGCGTCGTCGTTCAGCGCGCGGGAGAGCGTGGTGGCGAGTAGTCCCGTCGAGTCGTCCGGAACGCCGACGACGACGACGTTCGCGTCCGGCACGCCAGCCTCCCTGAGGGCGTCGCGCGATCCGGCGTCGGCCACGAGGTCCACGCCCGGTGCGTCGACGACGTCGATCGTGGTCGTCTCGATACCCTCCTCTGCCAGGACGTCGTTCGCCGCCCTGCCGACTTCCCCGTAGCCCGCGACGACGGCCCTGGTCACGCTACTGGGCGCTCGCGTCGGGCGGACGAAGTCGCTGAGCCCCTCCAGGGCCGCGTGGTCGCCCGCGACGACCAGGACCGTATTGGGACTGACCATCGCGTCGGGGTCCGGCGGCAGCTGCAGTTCGCCGTCGATCCAGGCGCCGACGATGGTCGCGCCGGTTCGTTCGCGGAGCCGCGAGTCCCGGATCCGGACGCCGTCGAGTGGACTGTCGTTGTGGACGGACACCTCCGTCACCTCGACGCCCTCGCCGAGGCTGACCGTGTCGCTCAGTTCGCTCCCGACGGAGGAGACTGCCTTCTGGGCCAGTCGTTCGCCGAGGACGCCGTGTGGTGACAGGACCGTGTCTGCACCTGCCGACTCGAGGACGTCTTTCAGGTCGCTGTCGTCGGTCAGAGCGACCACCTGGACATCGTCGCGCAGGCCGCGGACGGTCAGAATCGCGTCGACGTTCGCGGCTCCGGCGTCGACGATAACGGCCCGCGCCGATCCGACGCTCGCTCGCTCGAACGTCGAGGCCTCTCCGGGGTCGCCCTCGATAGCGGCGTACCCCTCGTCGGAGAGGCGCTTGGCCTCGTCAGAGTCACGAGATACCAGAACGTAGTCGATTCCCAACTCGCGAAACTCCTCGAGCAACACCGCTGAGTCCCGGCGGTAGCCACAGACGATGACGTGGTCGCGCTTCGGCGCGAGGCGGTTGTCGAGGTTCACGTCGGCGCCGGTAAACAGCGGGATGATGATCAGTCGGAGCGTAAAAAAGCCGATGCCGATGCCGCTGATCTGCATGAAGGCGACGTAGGTGAACGTGAGGGGGTGACTCCAGAGACTGGAGTCCTGGCCGTACCCGGTCGTCGTCATCGTCTGGACGACGAACTCGAAGGAGGCGAAGATGGACTGCCCCTGCCCCTCGAGGTGAGCCATGAGCAGATTGTACGTCACGGTGTAGAACAGGACCAGGGCGACGAGACCCAGGAGGTAGTAGACGACCAGCCGGTCTCTCCGGGAGAGGTCGTCGACGCGGGACGGCATCTCGATGTCTGCCATCGTGGAGTAGGGTGGTGTTCAGAAACGACGGTGAAATTCGTTCCGAATTATAGTAGTCGTTGAAAGTCAATGCGCACACTCCTCGGGAAGAGCGGCCGGCGAGCGGCTCGCTGGCCGCGTCACTCCGAGGAGTGTGCAAATAGTTTCAACGATTACTATAGTGGACGAACGGTTCGAGGCCCACGGCCCGGGCTCGAGACGGGTTCCGGAGCGGCGGTACGGAGATCGTCGACCGGACCTCGTGCGGTGCGATTCCGGGTCGCGACGCCGTGTCCGGATGGTAGGGTCGATCCCGAACCCTGGATTCGTGCCGGTCCGCCGCGGACTCGTCCACTGACGGGATTTCGACGGGCCACACCGACGTGGACGCTACGGGTCGGGTGGGGAATTCAGGGGTACCGTTTGCACCCGGAGCCGGAACGACAGTGACTGTTCAGTTTTGCAACGAGATCCCCCGAATCGAACGCCAGCGGGCGTGCGAAAGATTTAAATATCAAATGTTGACTCCACCGAAACCCGCGGATTCCACCGAATCGCAAGACAGCGACGTTGTGGTAGCCTCTGTCATCCGGATAAAGGATCCGGGGTATTCAAGACGTATGACGCTCATACTCGAACCATGCACACCTGTCGGCACTGCAGCCGCACGTTCCAGTCCGAACTCCAGTACGAACTCCACGTCGACAACTGCGGGGAGGGGCAGTTGCTCTGTCGGGAGTGCGGCGAGCGATTCTCCGAGCGAGCGGCCACGCGAGACGGCTGGCACTATCGATGTCCGTCCGAAGACTGTGAGGGCGAGGGGCTGACCGAAGACATCGTCAAGCTCTCGGACGCGAAAGTAGCCTCCCAGTAACCGGGCGAGGTCACCGCCGGAGTCGGACCCTTTACATCCGTCGGGCACGGCGTTCAGTTGCATGGAGCGGTTGCACCACAGGATCCGGTTCATTTGGTCGCTCGGCGCCGTTCGTCGAGCGGTCGTCCTGGGAGTCTTGGCTGGCATCGCGGGGACCTTTCTGTTGGACGGCGCGCGCTGGCCGGGGCCTGTCGTCTTCTTCCTCGTCGGGACCGTCGGCGTCTTCCACGCCCTCGCCCGCTACCGGCGCTGGGGGTACGAACTCCGGGGCGACGACCTGTTCATCGAACGGGGCGTGTTCACCCAGGTGCGAACGATCGTTCCGTTCGTCCGGGTCCAGCACGTCGACACGCGCCGGAGCCCGCTGGACCGCGCGTTCGACCTCTCGCGTGTCGTGGTGTACACGGCGGGGTCGCGCCAGGCCGACGTGTCAATCCCGGGGCTGACGCCGGAGGCTGCCACCGCACTCCAGGAACGGTTGCGTGACCTCGCCGTCGAGAGCGAGAGCGACGACGCCGTATGAGCCGAACGACCGGCGGTTCTCGGCGCCTGCACCCCTACACCGCGGCCGTCAGAGGACTGTCGCGGGCCGGGAGTCTCGGGACCCTCGCGACGGTCGCGACGGTCGCACGGGACGCCAGCCTCCGCCAACTCCAGACCAACCTCGGCGTCATCCTCGGCGTCGTCGTCGTGGCACTGATCTACGAGTTCCTCTACTACCAGCGGTTCAGCTACGAACTGACGATAGACACGTTCGACATCGACTCGGGCGTGCTCTCGCGGCGGGAACGCGAGATTCCAGTCAACCGCATCCAGAACATCGACATCAGTCAGAGCCCCGTGGCCAGACTCCTGGGACTGGCGGTCCTCGAACTGGAGACGGCGGGTGGCGGCTCGACCGAGGCCAGACTCCGCTACGTCACCCCCGCGGAGGCACGCCGACTGCAGAGCGAACTCCAGGCCGTGAAAGGCGAGGGTGACCTGGCGTCGACCCCGGAGACGACGGCCGACCGCGACCCGATGTACGAACTCGACGACCGCGAACTGTGGCTCCTGAGCCTCACGTCGCTGGACCCCGGGGCGAGCGTCCTCGTGAGTTTCCTCGGGATCGGATTCCAGACCTTGCTCCCGGCGGATCCGGAGCGCTGGTCCGCGCTCCCGATTCGTCCGGGGTCACTCCAGCCGGTCGACGTGGCCGGCCTCCTGGTCGCCCTGGTGGTCCTCGCCTGGGTCGTCAGCGTGGGGCTGGTCTACTCGCGCTACGCCGGCTTCCGCCTGTACAGGGTCGGCGACGAACTGCGCTACGAGCGCGGCCTCCTGGGTCGTTACAGCGGGACCATCCCGCTGGGCAAGGTCCAGACGGCGTCGCTCGCGGCCAACCCCGTCAAACGCCGCCTCGGGTACGTCAGCCTCTCGCTGGAGACGGCGGGCTACGCGCCGGGCAGCGACGGCGGTCGTGCCTCCGAGACGGTGCTCCCGCTGGCCCGCCGCCCCGTCGCGGCCGACCTCGTCGAGGACCTCGAACAGTTCGACGCCGTCGAGACCGAC
Source organism: uncultured Halobacteriales archaeon (assembly GCA_964542685.1). GTDB lineage: Archaea > Halobacteriota > Halobacteria > Halobacteriales > Natrialbaceae > CAZIVN01. Next base: position 20,211 of record CAZIVN010000007.1, on the reverse strand, counting down.
CTCGCGGCCCCGCCCAAGCGGGCACGGCAGCGCTACGGGTTCCGGTACACTATCACGGTCGCCCTCCTCCTTGGGGCGGCGTACGGCCTCGACAGGCTGATCGGCCTCCGATACTGGTACCTGGGCGCGGCCCTGTTCGTCGTCGTGCCGGCTGCGGCACACCTGAAGTGGACGAACCGAGGGTTCGGGACGACCGACGGCACCTTCCTCGCGCGGACCGGGTTCTGGCGCCGGACGACGAGAGTCGTCCCGTACCACCGCCTCCAGACCGTCGTCGACACACGTTCCGTGTTCCAGCGACGCCGACACCTCGCGAGCGTCACCGCCGACACCGCGAGTACCGCGTCGATGCTGGGTGGCGACGCGACCGCGTTCGACATCGACGCCGACGAGGCGACGACCCTGCGGGCCGACCTCGCCGGGCGCCTGCAAGACAGCCTGGCGGAGCGACGACGCGAGCGCCGGCGCAGACGGGCCGGGACACCATCGTGGGCCGGGCCGGCAGCGACGGATCCGACGAGCGACGCCGGGAACCCGGCGGACGCCCCGGAAGACGGCGGGGGTGCGGCCGTGGGGGTGCGTGAGAGGAGCCCGATGGACGACGTGAACAGCGAGGGCGCTGGGCGCGGCACGGACGACTGGGACGACGCCGGGCGCAGCACGGACGACGGGGACGACGCCGGGAGCGACTGGGACGAGGTGGACTCGACCGGGGACTTCGAGTTCCCGGCGGCGGAGGACGACGCCGACTCCGACCGAGATTGATACCCAGTTGACACACCGGAACCGCCGGAGAGGGCGCTGGCCAGAGCGCTTATCCCGGGTGGCGCGATACTCCGAGGCATGGCAGACGACGAACTCGGCGTCTCCCGTCGTGCACTGCTCGCAGGCGGCGCCGGCGCCGCGGTGGGTGGCGCCGCTGGCGTCCTCTACTTCGGCGACGTGTTGGGTGGTGACGGCGGTGGTGGGCCCGAAGGGATCAGCGGCCAGGAACCGGACGGCGACGACGAGGCAACGATCGGCGAACTCCGGTACCTCATCGAGTCCTGGGACCAGCGGGAGTACACGCTCGAGGTCACCTCCTTCACCTACTCCGAGGGTGTCGTGAACCTCGGGTACAACTCGGCGGCGGCGGAGCAGTCCGGCTACGAGCGCTGGCGCGTCCACCTCAACGAGGTGGGCCACGTCCTCTGGTCGTACGCCCAGTACGTCGCCAACAACGAGCCGAACCTCTCGTGGCCACCGGGTGACGGTAGTAGTGGTGATGGGACGACCGCGCAGGGAACCGCGAGCAGACCGACGACCGTCGCCCGGGGAACCGTTCCCGAAGACGACCGGCGAGCACTTCGCATCCTGGCCAGTATCGAGAACCCCTACACCGTCTCCGATGACTCCCAGACGCCGGAACAGCAGGACTCGTACGGCGTCGAGGGGCAGTGGATCGGGAACTGGCTCGCCGGGGCCTGGACCGAACAGGATCTCATCAACCGCGTCGTCCAGTCCCGCGTCGGCACCGCCCCGGAGGGCGGGTGAGTCGAACGGGACGGTTTTTTCACCCTCGCCGACGGACTCCCGCGTGATGACCGAGTACGACTACGAGGACCTGGGACTCGTCGCCGGGCTGGAGATTCACCAGCAACTGGACACGGCGACGAAACTGTTCTGCGAGTGTCCGACGGAACTGCGGGAGCCCGCGACCGCCGAGCGGACGATCAGCCGGTACCTCCACCCGACCCGGAGCGAACTGGGCGAGATCGACGAGGCGGCTCTGGAGGAGAGCCAACTCGACCGGACGTTCGAGTACCTCGCCTACGACACGACCTGTCTCGTCGAGGAGGACGACGAACCGCCACGGCGCATCGACGAGGAGGCCCTGGAGACGGCACTGGAGATCGCGACGCTGTGCTCGATGGAGCCCGTCGACCAGGCACACGTGATGCGGAAGATCGTCGTCGACGGGTCGAACACGTCGGGGTTCCAGCGGTCGGCCCAGATCGCCACCGACGGCGAGATTCGGACCGATGACGGGCCGGTCGGCATCGCCGACCTCATGCTCGAAGAGGAGTCCTGCCAGCGGATCGAGGAGACGGACGACGGCGTCCGGTTCAGCCTCGACCGACTCGGCATCCCGCTGGTCGAGATCGGGACCGAGCCCGACATCTCGACACCGAAACAGGCCCGCGACGCGGCCGAACGGATCGGGATGTTGCTCCGGTCGACGGGGAAGGTAAAGCGGGGCCTGGGAACGATTCGCCAGGACGTCAACGTCTCCATCGAAGAAGGTGCACGTGTCGAGATCAAAGGCGTCCAGAGCCTCGACGACATCGAGGACATCGTCCGGTCCGAGGTCGGCCGCCAGGTCGAGTTGCTGGACGTCGCCGGGGAACTCCGGGACCGGGACGCCGGCGTCGGCGACACTCGCGAGGTCACGACGGTGTTCGAGGACACCGACTCCGGCGTGATCGCCGGTGCCCTCTCCGACGGCGGCGAGGTCCACGCAGTGCCGCTGTACGGCTTTGACGGCCTGGTCGGGCGCGAGATCGCTCCGGACCGCCGCCTCGGGACCGAACTGTCGGACCACGCAAAGCGCCGCGGCGCCGGCGGTATCTTCCACACGGACGAACTCCCCGCCTACGGGGTCACCGAGGCGGAAGTCGCGGCTCTGCGCGAGGCCGTTGGCGCCGGGCCCGACGACGCCGTCGCCATCGTCGCCGCCGACCCCGACACCGCCGCGGCGGCGATCGAGGCGGCCGCCGACCGGGCGGAAACCGCAATCGAGGGCGTCCCGGAGGAGACCCGCGGCGCGAACGAGGACGGGACCACGCGGTACCTGCGCCCGCTGCCGGGGGCGGCCCGGATGTACCCCGAGACGGACGTGCCGCCGGTGGAACTCGACGACAGCAACGTCGAAGCGCCGGAACTGCTCACGGAACGGGTCGACCGCTACGCGACGGCGTACGGCCTCGACGAGAGCCTGGCCGAACAGGTCGCCTACGGCGCGTACATGCCGCTGTTCGAGCGTGCGGTCGAGGCCGGCGTCGATCCGACGCTCGCTGCCGGCACACTCGAGTCGAAGCTGACGGAGCTCCGCCGCGACGACGTGGCCGTCGATCAGTTGACGGACGAGCACCTCCTCGAGACGCTCGAACTCGTCCGTGACGACGAGTTGCCCCGGGAGGGCGTCCCGGAACTCCTGACGGCCCTCGCGGCGGACCCCGACCGCTCCGCGGCCGCGGCGATGGAGGCCGAGGAGCTTGGTGGTGCCGACGACGAGGCGGTCCGGGCGGCCGTCGTCGAGGTCGTCGAGCGCAACGCCGACCAGGTCGAGGCCGAGGGGATGGGAGCGTTCTCCGCGCTGATGGGCGAGTGCATGGGCGCCCTCCGGGGCAAGGCCGACGGCGACACCGTCAGCGACGTCCTCCGCGAGGAGATTCAGAAACGCGCCTGAGTCGGGAGTCGCCACGCCGTCCACGCCGCTCAGAGATCCACCACGGTTCCGACGCCGTCCCGTTCTGCCGCGTCGTAGATCGCTTCGGCAGCGGCCGCGTCCAGTACCGCGGTCCCGACGCTCTCGACGAGGAGGATCGACGCGTCGTCCCCGCGACCGGCCTGCCCCCGGAGCACGTCGCCGAACGGGACGAGGTCGTCCGCCGCGAGGCGCCCGTCGACGTCACCGATGGTCGCCACCTCCTCGGGGACGTCGGCGAAGGTCGTCGCCGCGCGCTCGACGGTCCGGGCGTCGATCTCCGTCATCTCCGGCGTGTAGGCACCCACCGCGACGACGACGGTGCCCGGCGCGAGGTCGTCCCCGTCGAACACCGGCGTCTCGCTGGTGGTCGCCGTGATCACGGCGTCGGCGTCCCCGACCGCGGCGGCCGGAGCGTCGACGGCCTCGACGGGAATCCCCCGCTCCCGGAGGTCGGCGGCACACTCCTCCCGGGTCGACGGCGAGTATATCCGGACCGAATCGACGTCGACGGCCGTCGCGGTCGCACGCGTCTGCCAGCGCGCCTGGTCGCCCGCCCCCAGGACGCCGAGCGTGACGGGGTCCGATCTCGCCCGGAGTTCTCGGACCGCGAGCGCCCCGATGCAACCGGTCCGGGCGTTCGTGATCCGGGTTCCCGCGAGGTACGCCGTCGGCAGACCGGTCTCGGCACTGGTCAAGGCGATCGCCGCGTTGACCGTCGGCAGTCCACGCTCGGCGTTGCCCTCGTGGACGTCTGCCAGTTTCGTCGCGTAGTGGTCGGCCCCGTGGACGTACGCGGGCATCGTCAGTGCGGTCCCGAGGGGGTCGTCGGGCGCCGCCGAGTCGAGGCCCTGCCCGACCGGGAAGTGCGGCCGGTCCGGTCGTTCGACGTCGCCGGCGGCCTGCTTGCGGAACGCGTCGGCGACCACGTCGATCAGTTCGTCGAGGTCGAGGACGGACTGTACGTCCGCGTCCGAACAGATGCGTACCATGGCGGGAGGGTGCAGGGCCTCCGTGAAAACCGTGTGGTCGCGGATCGATACGACGTCACTGATCGGGCTCACACCGCTGGGCGCACGTATCGTCCCGTTCCCGTCACCGAGACCGTTCGACTACACCACGAACAACAGGCCGAAGCCGACGGCCGCGAGTCCGGCCAGGACGAATCCCACTCCGAAGACGATCAGCAGGATCGACGCGACCCCGCGAGATTCGTTCTCCAGGAACGAGACAGACGGATCCCTCGGGTCGTAGAACGCCTCGACCACCTCGCCTTCCGGGTAGCGGTCGACGATCGCCTGCCGGTGGTCCTCGTCAGTCCCGGCCAGATCTCCGCCAGGCCAGACGCTGTCGCTCGTGTAGGTCTCCCCGTCGACGGTGAACTCGTACTCGATCTCGGGAACCCACTTGACCCCCCCGCTCCGTCCGCCCGTCGACTTCCGGAGGTCCGAGGACAGGATGCGTGCTCGCACCGGTTCGAACTCGGTTCGCCGGCCCGATATCCGCCACTTCCGGACGCCGATGTAGAGCAGGTACAGTCCCATCAGGACGAACGGAAGCGCGAACACCGCGAACGCAACCCCGAACAGGTCGAACGGCGAGTACCCTCCCACCTGTAGCATGTGGCGTGGTACCACTCCGAGCAGCAAAACGGTGGCGCCGAGGCTCGGTCAGTACACCTCGTCCAGTTCCTCTTCGACGTGGCTGTGTTCGCTCGCGGGGAACTCTCCGCCCTCGACGGCCTCCACGAAGTCGGAGACGGCGTCGTGCATCTCGCCGCGGACGTCGCCGAACTGCTCGGCGAACGATGGCGACCAGGTCGACAGGCCGACGGCGTCGTGGAACACGAGCACCTGGCCGTCGCAGTCCGGGCCGGCACCGATGCCGATGGTCGGGATGTCGATGCGGTCGGTGATCTCGGCCGCGAGGTTCGCGGGGACGTGTTCGAGCACGAGCGAGAACGCGCCGGCGGCCTCGTGGGCCTCGGCGAGTTCGATAATCTCCTCGGCGGCCTCCTGGTCGGTCCCCTGTCGGCTGTACCCGCCCAGTTCGTTGACGCGCTGTGGGGTCAGGCCGAGGTGGGCCATCACGGGGATGCCAAGCTGGACCATCCGCTCCGTGAGGTCGACGGTGTGGGGGCCGGACTCCAGTTTCACCGCGTCGGCGTCGGCCTCCTTGAGCATCCGCCCGGCGTTCTCGATGCTGGTCTGTTCGTCCGTGCCGAAACTCATGAACGGCATGTCCGCGACCACGAGTGCCGCCTCGGTCCCGCGGGCGACTGCGGCGGTCCGGTCGGCCATCTGGTCGACCGTCACCGGCAGCGTCGTGTCGTGGCCCATCGTCGCGTTGCCCATGCTGTCGCCGACCAGAATCACGTCGACGCCCGCGTCCTCGACGATGCCCGCGGTCGGTGCGTCGTACGCGGTCAGCATCGTGATGGTCTTCTCACCGGCCATCTCTCGCAGATCGCTAACGGTGGTCATGGGAACGAGTTCCGCCGGAGTTGGGTTAAAGTTCCCGCTATCCGCCGGGATCGGCAGTGATTTGCCGGTCCCTGCCCGACTCTCGGCCGTGCCAGAGCGCGTCGAAACCACTGACCCTGCGGGCGTCGACTACGGGTGGGTGATGCAGACCACGTTCGTGGCGACCATCGTCGTCGGCGCGCCCGTCGTCGCTGTCGCCTCCCTCGTGACGACGTTGCCCACCTGGAGTGCCCGCGCGCTGTTCGCGGTCCGGGTCGGCGCGCTGGTGTGGTTCCTCACGGGCGTCGTCGTCTACGCCTACGCACGGTCACAGGTCGACGACCGCGACTGACCGGTGGGCTCCGCTCGCCGCTCATCTCCGCGTCGGCCCGCCGTCGTAGGCCCACTCGAAGTTCGTTCGCGCCCGCCGGGCCGTCTCCTCGTCGCGCTCCGAGTCCCCGACGAACAGGACCTCCGTCGGCGATACCGACTCGTCCAGCCGTTCCAGGGTGGCAAGCAGTGGGGCAGGACTCGGCTTCCGTTCGGGTACCGTGTCGCGTCCGACCAGGGCGTCGACGTCCACCAGCAGGTCGTGACGGCGCAGTGCGATCCGGCAGGCGTCCTCGCAGTTGAGCGAGCAGACGCCGACCGGCACGGAACGCTCCCGGAGTTCGCCCGCCCGTGGGAGTCGTTGGGCACGGCGTGCGCCGGCACGCTCGTGGTCGGCGATGGTCCCCTCGACGCGGTCCGCGATGTCGTACGCGTCCGATGCCTCCAGCATCGTCCAGAGATCCGCGTCGGTCATGTCGACACCCGCCCGTTCGTAGGCGGCCGCCACGGCTCGTGCACAGGCCTCCCAGTCGACGCGGAGGCGCGCGAGCGTCCCGTCCAGGTCGTACACGACGGCGCGGTAGGAGTCCTCGGTCACTGGCGACCGATTGGGAGCCACGTCTCAAAGCCTCTGTGGACCGGCCGGGGTCAGTCCAGCAGGTGGTCCGCGATGACCTTCTTCTGAATCTCGGTCGTCCCCTCGTAAATCTCGGTGATCTTGGCGTCGCGGTAGAGGCGTTCGACCTCCCCCTCGGTCGTGTACCCGTACCCGCCGTGAATCTGGACGGCCTCGTTGGTGACGTCCATGGCCGTCTCGCTGGCCTGGTACTTGGCCATGCTCGCGAACTTCGGGGCCTCGGGGTCGCCTGCTTCCAGTCGCCGGGCGGCCTCGCGGGCGAGCAGTCGCGAGGACTGGGTCGCGGTCTCCATCTCCGCGAGTTTGTGGCGGATGGTCTGGAACTCCGAGATCGGCCGGTCGAACTGCTCGCGGTCCCCCGCGTACGCCATCGCCTCGTCGAGGGCGGACTGTGCCAGCCCGACCGCCTGCGACGCGATGCCGACGCGGCCGCCCGTGAGGATGGACAGTGCGGCGCTGAGCCCCTTCCCGACCTCCGTGAGGCGGTTCTCCTCGGGGATCCGGACCCCGTCGAAGATGAGCGACGTCGTGTCGGAGGCCCGAAGCCCCAGTTTGTCCTCTTTCTTGCCGACCTCCAGCCCGTCGGCGTCTTTCGGGACGACGAACTGCGTGATGGAACGGTCGTCGTCGCGGTCCGTCTTGGCGAACAGGATCACGACGTCCGCACGCTTCCCGTTCGTGATCCACTGTTTCTTGCCGTCGATCACGTACTCGTCGCCGTCCGGCCGGGCCACGGTACTCATCTCGGCCGGGTTCGATCCGGCCTCCGGTTCCGAGAGTGCGAAAGCGCCGACCGGCCGCCCGTCGACCATCTCCGTGAGCCACCGGTCGCGCTGGTCTGCGGAGCCGAACGTCGCGATGCAGGACGTCGCGAGGCAGTGGACCGACAGCGCCGTCGCGACGGACAGTGACCCGTACGCGACGCTCTCGTTGACGACGCTGTACGTGAGGCGGTCGGCGTCGTAGCCGCCGTACTCCTCCGGGACGGTCAGTCCGGTCAGGTCGAGCTCCGCGAGGCCGTCCCAGACGTCTTCGGGGAACGTCTGGTCGGCGTCTGCCTCGCGGGCCGTCGGGCGAATCTCCTCGCGTGCGAACTCGTGGACCACGTCGCGAACCGCACGCTGTTCCTCCGAGAGGGACATGTCGAAGGCTTCGCCGGCCGCGTAAAAAACGGTCCGGTTCCGGCGTCTCAGAGCGACGCCTCCGGCGGTCGGTCCCGCCGGCCCTCGAGGGCTTCGGGGTCGATACCGTCCGCCCAGTACCAGTCGAACAGTCGTCGGCCCCACTCGATGGCCGCGTCGCTGCGTGCTACCAGTTCGGTCTCCGGGTCGTAGGTTCCGTCCATCCTCGGCAACGACAGCATGAGGGACTCGTCGGTGACCGAAAGCGCCAGGTCGAACTCACCGACCCGGATCTCGACGTCCTCCAGGCCGGTTCGAGGTGGCTTCGGATCCGTCTCCGACAGGCCCTCTACCATCGCAGGCGTCATCAGGAGTCGTTTCTCCGTCCCCGGTGATTCCGCGAGCGCAGACGCGAAGCGGTCGTGGTAGATTGGCGTCATGATGGCGACGTCGGACGCGGAACCGATGGCTTCCGCGACGGTCCGGTTCGCACGGTACGGGTCCGTCTCGGGCGACCGAACGATCTCGTACCCGCGGAGGGCGCCGATGGACCGCCGGAAGCGTTCGGGGACGACCGACACGTCGTGTCGTCGCCAGTACTCGCCGTCGGCGTCCAACACGTCGTCGATGGCGTCGCACTGTCCGATGGCGTCCGCGACGACGCGGCCGGCGCCGGTCGGCGTCCACTCGGCGTCGCCGTGCTGGTGGACCAGGCCACGTTCTTCCAGTTTGTTCAGGGCGTCGTACACCGACGACTCGCTGGCGTCGCTCGACTCGACGACCGCTCGCCGTGACCGTGGTGACGCCGCCAGCGCCAGCAACGCCTCCCGGCGTGCTTTCGAACCGTACACGTACTCGAACGTGTTGGTGCCCGGAACCATTTTGTTCAACGCTGTACGTCATTGCACAAAATCGTTAGGGTTCCGGGGACGCGTTCCGCTCCTCGCCGGCCTCGGCCGGTCAGTCTCGGAGCGATTCGACGACGTCCGCGGGCGTCGCGTCCAGGCCCCCACCCTGAGCGAACTGGTCGGAGCCACCACCACCGCCGCCGAACTCCCCCGTCACGGTGTCGACGACGGACGTCGCGGGCGGATCGCCCGTCGAGGCGGCGACGACGAACGTCGATCCGTCCGTCCCGGTCAGGACCACCACGTCGACGGCGTCGCCGACGGCCGCCATCGCCGTGTCCCTGACGTCGTTGGGCCCCACGCCCTCCACCGTCGCGACGAGCCACTGCCGTCCGTCGCGCGCTACGGGCTCTGCCGCGTCTAACTGCGCCGCGACGAGTTCGCCCCGGAGGTCGCTCACGGTCGCTTCCAGGTCCTCGACCCGCTCGCGCATCCGTTCGGCCGACGCGACGACGTCCTCGGGCGCGGCGTCGAGTTCCGCCGCAGCGCCGAGCAAGGACCGCTTCTCCTCGGCCCGGCGACGGACGGACGGCGGTCCGACGGCGAACTCCACGCGGGTCAGTCCCTCGCCGGGGTTCGACCGACCCAGCACCGTCACGGGACCGATCTGTCTGGTGTTCCGGACGTGCGTGCCGCCACAGGCGGCCACGTCGAGCGGCGGGTCCTCGTCGTTGCGCCCGTCGATGGTGACGATCCGGACCCGATCGGCGTCTGCCATCACGCCTTCCTCAGTCTTCGTGTTGAACGCGACACGGTCCCGGGACTGGGCCTCCGTCACGGGTACTGACTCCCAGTGGACCTGACGGGACTCCCAGACTGCACGGTTGACGCCGGCTTCCAGTTCGACGAGGACGTCGTCGTCGACGGGCGTGGAACTGCGCAGGTCCACCCGGACCTTCCCGTCGCCCACCGTCGCGAGGTCCTCGACGCTCGGCGCACCGATGTCGAACCCGCCGTACCCGAGGTCGTCAAGGTGGTCGCGTGCGACGCCGTACAGCGTGTGACTGGCGGTGTGGGCCCGCATACAGTAGGTCCGGAACGCCCAGTCGACGCCGCAGACGACCCGCTGTCCCTCCGTCAGTGCGTCGGGTTGAGCCGTCGTGTGGACCGTCTCACCGTCCTCGAGTCGGACGTCGACCACGTCGACGCCGCCGATTCGCCCCCTGTCGGACGGTTGGCCGCCGCTCTCCGCGTAGAAGTAGGTCACGTCGAGCACTACCTCGCGGCCGTCGACCCGTTCGACCGTCGTCTCCCAACTCGTCGTGTACGGCTCTGCGGCCGCGCGTTGCCCGGTCATACGAACTGGCACTCGGGGACCGAGCAAAAGTGTCACGGCTCCGTTCGGTGACGGTTCGTCTCCCCCTCGTGATCGGCGGAGTCGAACTGCCAATCACCGGGAGGCAGGGAAACGACGCAGACTCATACTGTCGGACATAACCTCGTGAAGGAATACGACGGCCCGTACCGTCGAATTCCTTCAAGTGAGTATGTCCGACAGTATCACTCGCGGGTCAGCGACACGTCGAGGAAGTCCTCCAGCGAGATGATCAGCGACCCACCGACGCCGGCCTGGACGGCCCGCTCCTGTTCGACGGCCAGGAGGTCCGCCTCGGTCACGCCCAGTTCCTCCGCCAGTTCCTCGCGCTGGAGGCCGGCCTCCTGCCGGGCCTCGACGACGATCTGGCCGTAGTCGGTCACGAGGTACGGCAACTGGTCCTCGTCGTACCCGGTTCCTTCCTCCTCCCAGTGCGTGGAGTCGCCGTCCCAGACCTGACTGGTCTCGGCGGTGTTCTGTACGGCGCGACGGGTGCGGTCCTCCCCGTCGTCCTGACTGTCGGTGCTGCGTTCCGTCTCGGAGGTCGTCCGCGCGGCGTCGTCGTGGGGCGCACAGGAGGGACACACCTGGAGTTGTGCTCCCGCGACGTTTGCCTCCCGGAGGGAGTCGCTCGCCGAGCCGCAGAGTTCGCACGTCTCTCCGTCTCCCGAGCCCGACGAGCCACCCGTCGAGTACTTCGCCATACACCTCGGTATGGCGATCCCTACATTTGAACCCCCCGCTTTTTGAGTCGGGATCGGAGCGGTACTGGCCCGATCGGGACGAACTCCGGGCTCCGGTGTCCCGCGTGACCGTCCGAGCGCGCCCTCCTCTCGGCTCTCGATTCGCGTCCATAAACGAAAGGGATTTTTAGTACCCCCGGCAACAGCCGAGTGCAGTCACTCACCGAGCGTGGGTAGCCAAGCTAGGTCAACGGCGCAGCGTTGAGGGCGCTGTCCCGTAGGGGTCCGCCGGTTCGAATCCGGTCCCACGCATCTTCTGAGCGAACGGACGTGAGCGAAGAGATGCGTCACGTCCGATTCGAACCCTGTCACGAGTGAGCATCGCGAGCGACCGTGCTCCGGTCCTCGACGCGACCCGTTACTCCGCCTTCCGGACGCGGTACCGTGCGCCGACGTCGTGGGTGTTGAGGTCGTCGGCAACGCGTTTCGCGCTGTCGCGGTCCTCGAACGGGCCCTCGACGCGTTCGCCGTCGATGGTCACGTAGTACTCGTTCATTCCTCGGTGGCGGGCTCGTCCGCGAAGTCCATCGCGGCGGAGTTGATGCAGAACCGCTTGCCAGTGGGGTCGGGCCCGTCCTCGAAGACGTGTCCGAGGTGCCCTTCGCAGTTCGCACACAGCACCTCCGTCCGCGTCATCCCTCGTCTGGTGTCCTCCCGGTACTCTACGTTGTCCTCCGCGCTCGGGGCGTAGAAGGCCGGCCAGCCACAGCCCGAGTCGTACTTCTCGGCGTGCGTGAACAGTTCCGCACCGCACCCGGCACAGCGGTACACGCCCTCGTCGTCCTTGTCGACGAACTCCCCGCTGAACCTGGGTTCTGTGCCACGGTTCCGGAGTATCTCGTACTCCTCGTCGTCGAGTCGGTCTCGCCACTCGGCGTCGGAGGTCGGTGTCGCCTCTGGAGTGTCCTCGCTCATTGGTGTGTCCTCGGCGTCGTGCGCCGAATTACGACGACGGCGCTAGGGCGTGGCCCGGCAAAAGCGTTCCGTCGGGCGACCCCTGGGTTACACCGGGAGTTCCTCACTCTCCATGTGGGTTCCGAGGATGACCATCGTCTGTGATCGGTCGAACCCGTCCATCTGAGTGACGCGCTCGAACATCAGTTCTCTGAGCGCGTCGGCGTCATCGGCGTACACGCGGGCCATCACGTCCCACTCGCCGGTCGTGAGGTGTACCTCCTGGACGCCGTCGATTGTGGACAGTCGATCCAGCGTGTCCTGTTCGCGGCCCTGCTTGACCCGCAGGCCGACCATCGCCGAGATACCGTACCCGAGTTTCTTGGGATCCACGCTGGCGTGGTAGCCGGTGATCACGCCCTCGTCTTTCATCCGGTTGACCCGGTCGTGGACGGTGGCACTCGACATGTCGATCTGCCGTGCGATCTCGCTGAACGGGGTTCGCGCGTCCGCCTGAAGAATCTCCAGTATGCGACGGTCAGTGTCGTCCAGTTCCATACTCGACTACCGGTCGGCCGAGAGTATGAAACTACTCCCGGTTCAGCACCGACGACCGTTCGTGACCGCCCGTCGGTTGCCGGAATATTCTGTCATCCCCAGGCGTCCGGGTCCGCGTCCAGCGTGTGTGCGTCGATGGCTGCCGGGAGCAACTCGCCGAGGGTGTACCTGTCGGGGTCACCCTCGCCACGGTCACAGAGCACTACCAGGTCCTCGTCGCAGAACTCCGCGAGCGACTGGCGGCACATCCCACAGGGCGTGACTCCGTCGCGTTCCGACGACGTGACCGCCAGACGGGGAAACGAGCGGTGGCCGTCGCGAACGGCGGCGCTCAGTGCCACCTCCTCCGCGTGCAGGCTGTTGGAGTAGTTCGCGTTCTCGATGTTACAGCCGTCGTAGACGGTTCCGTCCGCCGTCGCCAGCGCTGCGCCGACGGCGTACCCGGAGTATGGTGCGTACGCCGACTCCGCCGCGCGACGGGCCGCTTCGACGAGTTCGTCCATACCGAGCGGTCGGCCCCCGCCAACTTGTACGCACGGTCTCGCGACGCACCCGGACGCTCACAGTGAGAGGTGGGACGACGAGGAGGGGCCGTCGTCGCCGTCGTCTCCCGCGTCCTCCAGCAGTTCGTAGTCCTCGTCGACGAGGTACACCTCGCCGAGTTCGACGGCCACCTCGACGGACGGGAGCGTGGTCCCGGCGGCGTCCCCGTTGTCGCACTCGCCCGTACAGGCGTCGAAGATGGAGCCGTGTTTCGGACAGATGACCCCGCCGTCCCGCATCGCTGCGCCGCGGCCGACGTCCAGTCGCTGGGCCTCGTGCGTACAGCGGTTGACCCAGGCAGTCACGCCCGGCTCCTCCTCGCACGGGACGACGATGATCTCGTCCTCGTTGCCGTACGGGTCCGCCACCTCGAACAGGAGTGATCCCCGTTCCGGAACGTCGTCGACGCTCGCCAGGTGGGTTCTGCCTGTCATAGCGCCGGGGTAGGGCCGGGGTGTACAAACGAGTGTCGCCGCCGGGCAGTTGCGACACGGCGGGAACGAGTCACGGGGCAACGCTATTGTCCGCCCCGTTCGAGGCCCCGGGTATGCAGGACACTGCCCTCGTCGCCGAGAAGGTAGCGGCGGCCCGCGAGGCCGTGGCCGCGGACGATGCGGACTGCTGGCTCGTGTTCGCCCGCGAGACGACGGAGATTCCGGAGCCCTGTCTCCCGTACATCCTGGGGTTCGACGTGGTCTGGCCGACGGCGGTGGTCGTCACGGCCGAGCGGTCGGTCGTGATCCTGGGGCGCCACGACGCGCCCAACGCCGAGCAACTGGGCGTCCACGAGGTGCGACCGTACGACGAGTCCATCGCGGGGGACCTCCGGGCGGTCGTCGAGGGAGTCGACCCGGACCGCATCGCGGTGAACGTCTCGGAGGACGACACCGTCGCGGACGGACTGACACACGGGATGTACCGTCGGCTGGAGGAGATTCTGAACGGCACCGGGTACGGGGACGCGTTCGCCAGCGCCGAAGGAATCGTCTCCCGCGTCCGCGGCCGCAAGTCCGAGACGGAACTCGACCGGATCCGAACGGCCGCCAGGGAGACGGAACGGCTGCTCGGTGCGGCGACGGCTGCCTGGACACCCGACTGGACCGAAGCCGACGTCAGCGACTTCCTCCACGAGCGGTTGGAGGCCGAGGGGTACGGCACCGCCTGGTCGTACGACTACTGCCCGACGGTCCACGCCGGCGGGGCCGCGCCGGTCGGTCACACGCTCCCCGGCGACAGGACGCTGCCACGGGGCGAGGTACTGCACGTCGACTTCGGCGTGACCGTCGACGGGTACGCCGCGGACCTCCAGCGGTTGTACTATCGCCCTTCCGAGCCCGACGGCGACGTCCCCGACGACCTGCAGTCGGCCTACGAGGACGTCCGCGCCGCCATCGAGGCCGGCGGCGCGGTTCTCGAACCCGGTGTGGAGGGCCGGACGGTCGACGCCGCGGCACGGGAAGCACTGACCGACCGCGGGTGGCCGGCCTACCAGCACGCCTTCGGCCACCAGGTCGGGCGCAACGCCCACGACGGGGGCACCTTGCTGGGGCCGGAGTGGGATCGGTACGGGGACCTCCCGCGCCGCGAGGTGGGTGTCGGTGAGGTGTACACGATGGAACTGGGCGTCGATACGGCGTACGGCTATCTGGGACAGGAGGAGATGGTCCACATCACGGACGACGGGTGCGAGTTCGTCGTCGACCCACAGATGGAACTGCGGCGACTGGACAACTGAACGCCGGCTCCCGACCGGGTCAGCCCTGCGTCGTCCCGCACTCCGTGCAGGTCATCCGGAACCGGCCGTCGACGAGGTCCGTGTCCTGGGTCGTCTCCTCCTCGCAGTCCGGACAGTAGACGCGGGACTGGAGCGCGTCCCAGTCGTGGCTCGATCCAGGTGCGCCGAGCGCCCACCCGACGACTCGCTCGTCGCCGTCGTTGTACCCTTTCTGGAAGGTCCCGGGCGGGAACCGTATCAGTTCGCCCGCCGTGACCGCGTGGTCCGCTCGGTCGACGCCCACCTCGAACGTCGCCGTGCCGGCCTCGACGTAGAACACCTCTTCCTGGTCGTTGTGCCGGTGGAGGCCGCCGGAGAAGGACTCCCCCGGTTCGAGTTCGAAGTAGTTCATGGCGAAGTGTTCGGTCCCCAGGACCTTCGAGACGGGCTTGCGTACGCTGTGGACCTTCAACGGGTTGCGCTCGTTCTCGACGTCCTCGATGGCGACGCGTTTCATGACCGGGCCGAGGACCGCTGCGAGGATAAAAGGGCCGTTCCGAGGGGGTCGTCGTGCCCGTTGCCGTCGGTCACCGCAACGTCTCGTAGGAGGCCTCCAGGTCCAGCATCGGCCGCGGGTACTCGACGCCGAGTTCGACGCCGTACTCGGCCATCTTCGCCTCGGACATCGTCCACGGTTCGTGGGCGTACTCCGGCGGCAGTGGGTCGAGTTCCGGACACCACGTTTTGACGTACTCCGCGTCGCCGTCGTACCGCCGGGCCTGCTTGACGACGTTGAAGTAGCGGTCCCGGGAGTCGTTACCGACCTGGCTGTTGTACGCCCAGTTGCCGTAGTTCGAGGCGACGTCGTAGTCGACCAGTTGCGTCTCGAAGTACGCCGCGCCCCACCGCCAGTCCACGCGACAGTTGTTCGCGAGGAAGGAGGCGACGTTCTGGCGGCCACGATTGCTCATGTATCCCGTCCGGTTCAGTTCGCGCATGTTCGCGTCGACGAACGGAATCCCCGTCTCGCCGCGCTTCCAGCGGTCGAACCACTGCTGCCCCTTCCTGTCGCGACGCCAGTCGACCTCCTTGCCGCGGATGCCGCTGGGCCGGAAGACAGTCGACCCGTGCTTGACGAACTGGAACTGGAAGAAGTCCCGCCAGCGCAACTCGAAGGCCAGCCAGTACGTCGAGTCGTTCGAGACGCGTTCGTCCTCGTACTGCCTCACCTCCGCGAACACGCGACGCGGTGAGAGACACCCGAGGTTCAGCCACGGCGAGAACTTCGAGGAGTAGTCGGCCCCGAGCAGGCCGTTGCGCGTCTCCTTGTACTCCCGGAGGTGGTCCCGCTCCCAGACGTACTCCTGGACGCGGTCGAGGCCCCGTGACTCGCCACCCTCGAACGGGAGGACTGCCCGGTCGTCGTCCGGTGGGTCCTCGGCGTTCAGGTCGGACTGGCTCGGGATCGCTCCCACCTCGTCGAGGCTCGCCGGGAGCGACGGGATCGAGGGAATCGACAGCGGCGTTCGGACCTCGTCGCCGCGTTCGACCTCCTTCCGCCAGGGCGTGAACGTGTCGTCCATCCCGTAGGCCGACGTCGGCAGGTCGTTGATGTGGTGCAGGGTGTGCGTCCAGTACCGCTGTGGCGTCACGTCCTCCTCGCGCAGTGCGTCTTTCGTCGCCTCCTCGACTTCGACCTCTTCGAGGGTCGGGTAGGTGGCGAAGTGGACCCTGTCGGCGTCCACCGCCTCGGCCACCTCTGGGACGACGTCCTCGGGACGCCCCTCGCGAACGACCAGGTCGCTGCCCCGCGTGCGCAGCGACGATCGGAGATCGGCGAGACTCTCCCGGAGGAAGCGGGCGCGGTGTGGCCCCGTCTTCCGGAACCGGAACGACTCGTGGCCGCCGAACTCCCGGTCGCCGAACTCCCTGGGGTCGACGACGTACAGCGGTACCACCTCGTCCGCGTCGCAGGCCTCGACCAGCGTCTCGTTGTCGTGCAGTCGCAGGTCGCGACGGAACCAGACGACTGCCGTCTCGTGTTCGCTCACAGTCTCCCCTCGGCGTCAGTGGATAAAAGGTGGCGTACCTAACGATTCAACGGCATTCCGGAGGTTCAAGTACGAACCCGCGACCAGCGTCGTCGTGCGGTGAGTACTGCCCCGGGACGGGCAACGGGAGTGCGACACGTCGTCCCGGGGGTCGCCCCGTGTCGCCTGTTCGCCTCTACGCCAGCCAGTCGTCGGGTCGAGTGTCGTAGTCCACGTCGTCCGCGGCGAGGTGTTCGACCTCCTCCCAGGGCAGATCCTCCTCGGAGAACGAGTCACCGTCGTACCTGATCAGTCGCCCTTGCTCCTCGGGTTCGGGTTCGCGACCGCGCCGTTTGGCAACCTCGACGTCGTGGTCGTCGAGTTCCTTGACGATGGTCATCAGGTTCACCGGTCGGCCCCACAGTTCGAACACGCGCTCCAGGACGCGTTTCGCCTGCGGGACGTCGAGTTCGATGCCGTTGTACTGGTGCCCGAGCAGCAACTCGTTGCGGTTGCCGTAGTTCCCGTCGTACACCGCGATGGTCGGCTTCCCGAAGTTGGTGAACTGCAGGAGCAGTTTCTGCTTGACGTCCTGGTAGTCGGTGCTCGCGACGCGGTTCTGTCCGGTTGCGCGGGAGAACTCGTAGGTGAAGTAGTCGTTGTCCTCGACGAACTCCTCGGTGAGGAACCGGTCCAGGAAGGTGACGTCGTTGTGGCTCTCCCTGATCTCTCGCATCGTGTCCCACCCGGCCGCGTAGTCGACGTCCGCCAGTGCGTCCTCGACCGTGTCGTACCGGTCGGTCTCGAACACGTACCGGCCGATCTGTTCCAGTTCGGCCCCACCGACGGACGGCAGGAAGCCGCGATGCTGTGGCTTGACCAGCGAGTAGTTGCGCCGCGCCAGCCCCTCGTAGGAGAGCACCTTCCAGGGGTAGACGTCGACGTCGATTTCGCCGTCCCGGGCGCGCTCCAGTGCCGGACGGTCGAGGTACTGGTCGGGCAGGTCGGCCACTGCGTCGAGACTGTCGCTCGATATCGACGTGAGCGCTTCGGGGGGATCCAGGGTCGACAGGACCGACTCGTAGTCGACGGCCTCGTCGAAGTTGCGCCAGGTGATTCCCTCGACGCGCAGCAAGCGTTCCACAACCTCGCGCCGATTGGTCGTGTTCTCGACGTAGTTCCACAGCTGGTGGCCCAGTTTGTACGGGTTGAGCCCCGGTGCTCCGAGCACCGCCGCCATGTGGTCGGCGTAGTTGAGGAACTCGTCGTCGCCCGCGAAGCCCTCGTCGGTCATCATCGTCGACTCCCAGTAACTGGCCCAGCCCTCGTTGAGCACCTTCGTCATCTTCTGGGGGGCGAAGTAGTACGCCTCGGCGCGGATCATCTCGAGGACGTCTTTCTGCCATGGCTCCATGTCGACGGCCTTGTCGGCGTCGCCGTCGTAGGCCTTCCCGTGGGCCCGGAGGAACGCGATCAGGTCTTTCTCCGGGTCCTCCGGGAACGTGACGTGGCCGTCGTCGTCTCGCTGCCCCTCGAGCCAGTCCTCGTCGAACACCTGTCGTTTGACCTCCTCGGTCAGGTCGAGTTCTTCGAGTTGGTCGTCGACGTCCGCCGGGAGGTCCTCGTCGCGCACCGGCCTGTCCGCGTCCTCCAGGTAGTCCGGCGTGTACGCCTGGTGCTGATCGACGTTGTCCTCCAGCGTCAGCGCGTGGTCGATCCAGCGTTCGACCTCGCCCCGGTCGATGTCCGGGTCGGACATGATCTCGTGGATGGATCGCGCGTGGCGTTCGAGCATCGCCGCGGCGTTGCGCTTGTCGGCGAACATACCGTACCACTCGTTGTTCGCGAAGAAGTCCGAGTGGGCCTCGACGTGCGTGATGACGGCCTTCTGGTCGGCCAGGTCGTTCGACTCCTGGAGGAACGCGTGGGCGGGGTTGTCGTTGTTGACGATCTCGAACACCCGTCCGCCAGCGTAGCGGTCCTTCTTGCGCTGCCTATCGTACTTCATGCCCCAGCGCCAGTGGGGATACCGGTGCTGGAAGCCGTCGTAGGCGATGAGTTCGTTCATCTCCACGTAGTCGACGATCCAGTAGTTCACCGGGTACGGCTCCAGCCCGAGTTTCTCGGCGAGTGCGCGGGCTTCCTCGACGGGTTCGTCGAGGCTGTTGGCGATTCGCTGTTTGTCGAACCTGTCTGTGGTGGTCATTCGTCGTCCTCCTCGGTGCTGAGCACCTCGTAGATCGCGTCGGTCACGTCCTCTGGTCCGGAGACGTAGGTCACCGCGACGTCGCCCCCTTCGCCGAAGTGCCCCTCCACTTCCTCGGCGTGCGTCGCGTTGATCGCCT
>CAZIVN010000007.1:0-1134 GCA_964542685.1 uncultured Halobacteriales archaeon | reverse complement strand
GGTCTCGACGTACGCGTGGAGGTTCGCCGGGATCTCCTCCATCATCGGGATGACGTTCTCCTCGGTGTCGTTAGAGGAGTTCTCGCTGTCGCCGGCCGCGAACACGTAGCGGTTCCAGTCACTCCAGGGGAACTCCTCGAGGACCTGTGCTGCCAGCTCGTAGGCGCTCGAAATCTTCGTCCCACCGCCGGATCGGATGCCGAAGAACTCGTCGCGGTCGACTTCCCAGGCCTCGGCGTCGTGGGCGATGTAGACGAACTCCGCGTTGTCGTACTTGCCCTGGAGGTACCAGTCCAGCGGCGTGAACACTCGTTCGACCAGTTCGCGTTTCTTCTCCCGCATCGACCCGGAGACGTCGCGGATGTTCACCACGACGACGTTCTTCTCCCGCTCCTCGATGATCTCGGGGTGCCGATACCGCTCGTCCTCCCGACGGAACGGGACGTGGTCGATGCCCTCGCGTTTGATCTGTTCCTGGATGGGCGTCCGTTCGACGGTCTCCTCGACCTCCTCGATGGAGTCCCACTCGGTCCGTTCGGACTTCGGGATGTCTGTGTAGGCCTCTTCGAGCCAGGCGCGGCCGACTGGGATGGACTCGCCTCTTGCCCACTCGAAGGCCCTGTCGGGCCCCACGCCGTCGACTTTCAGGACTTCGCGCATGAACTCGTCGTCGAAGTCCATGGCGAGTTTCCGCTTGAGCCCTTCCTTGAACATCCGCTCGAAGTCGAGCGTGCTGTCGGGCCCCGAGCGGGTGATGTCGGTGAAGGGGCCTTCCTTCTCCTCGACGACCTGCTTGCCCTTCGGATCCAGGTCGAGCCCGAGTTCCTCGTCGAGTTCCTCCGCGAACTCCTCCGGGTCCATCTCGTAGTACTCGTGGTCGCCGCCCTCTTCGCCGGGCTCGCCCTCCTCGCCGTCGCCGGGCTGGGGTTCCGGCTGACCGACCGGGTCGCCGGGTTGGGCGTCCTCGCCCTGGCCGACGCCGCCGCGGTCCCGCCGGTCGTACTGGAACTCGGGGAGGTCCACGATCTTGATCGGGATGCGGACCTCGTCGTGTCGGCTGTCGCCCAGATCGCCGTACTGGATGAAGTCGGCGAGGTCTTCGCGGCGCTGTTCGCCCACCTTCCGGAATCGTTC